>CAMYJN010000148.1 GCA_947258625.1 uncultured Polyangiaceae bacterium
GAGCAAGTGCCACGCGCCGATGCGGCGAACCGCGTCCGCACGCTGCTCTCCGACTGACCCCCGCACTAGTGTGCGAGAGATTTTCGCTTGTGGTCGAGCGCCCCCGCAGGGAGCGACTGAGAGGTACATCGGTACCTCGCAGGGAGCGAGCGAGGAGGTAAGCCGACCACAAGTGAAAAGATCCGCACACTAGGAGCGGTTGAAGAAGATGGGGCTCGACCACGCCATCTCGCCATCGGCCTGGGTCACGCGACAGTACACGTAAGGGGCATCAACCTCGCCCGCGAACGACGCCGATGGAGATCTCGGCTCGTCCGATGCCGCCACACCATCGGGCGTCACCAGCTCGATGCGTTCGATGTCGGTCGTTCCAAGCGCTCGCGCATGGACTTCGACCGGCCCGTCGATGTCGAGCTCGCTCCCCATCGGAAAACCGGCGACGTGGACGTCGAGCAGAATCTTGGCGCCGCTGGTCGCGTAACAACGGCGAGCGCGGATCGCTTCGAGAATCGCCTCGCGCGTACGGGTCGCGCAAATGACCGCGGTCAGCCCGGTTCGAAACGGGTCGCGCTTTCGGCATTCGCCGTGATGCCAAAGGAGCCCGTGGCTGTCCGAGTTGGCGATGAAACCGAAGCGCATGCCTGTGTCGAGCAGCGGTTTGGCGAACTGGTCGTTGAGCTCGCCGCGGTACCCGAGCGGATGGTCGGGGTGCTCGTAGCAGCCGTGGCAGGAGCAGATCTCCCAAACCGGCTGCCCTTCAGGGTCGTGTCCGGGCACGTCGGCGCCGGTCCAACCGATGTGGTGCGGCCCCGTGAACGCACCTTGCGCGCTGATCTGCTGGACGATGTCCCGCCCCTCGGGAACGTCGTCGCGAGAGATGATCGGGAAGCCCGGGCCCGGAAGGTAAATGCACTTGTGCCCCGGCCCCGGATACGACTTGCCGGTCCATTCATAGGCAACGATCGTGGCAAACTCGCCGGGTTCATCGTGCCGTTCGGTCACGGCCTGCAGGTACGCCCACTCGCCGGGCCCGATTCGTTTACCGAGGAATGACTCGTGATCGGTGAGCGCCGCGAAGTCGTCGCCGTACCGGTAGCGTGCGCGAAGATAGGCTTCGTCCGCGCTCCCCACCCCGTCCGAATGGGCACTGTGCTGCTGGATGTCACCAAACAAGACCTGTGGCCCCGACCACGCCGTCACGTGTGCAGGCGTCGGCTGAAACTCGCCGACTTCGATTTTCGCCTCGATGAGCTTAGGCGCTCCGCCGGATGGCTCATCGAAGGATTCGATTCGAATGCCCTTTCGACTGCGCCAGGCAGCCAGCGTCCTTCCGTTCGCGAGGCGCGCCGCGGTCACCCGCCTTCCTCGACACCCCCACTGGGCATCATCGATCCGCACCCGGGCGGCGAAACCATCCGCGTTGAGCCGCTGGCGGTACATCGTGTGGGAGCCGCGCCCAAACAGATCGATCGCGCCATCGTCGCCGACCACGATGGCAGGGAACTCGAAGCCCTGCTCTTCACCGTCGAGGTCTCGGTCTCGGTCGGTCATTGGCCCGGCTGGCTCGAACACCATCCCCTCCATGTCGACGAAGCGAATCGCGATCCACTTGGCGATGTCGGGAACCCCGGTGTCTTCCCGAACGTCGTGGTGAAACCCGACCCAGGCCCCTCCGGGCGCAACGCTGATGCAGGGCGCGGCCGCGATCCCTAATGCGGTCCAGACGACGAACTCGCCGCCCGACGGGGGCGCGACCACCACGCTCGACCGCCGGCCTTCATGCCGCACCTCCACGCGCCAGCCCTGATGCTCCGCCGCGAGCTCGGCGAGCGGGTCGTTGATGGGATGGGAGACCCCCGGAGCCCAAGTCATGATCGCAGCGCCATGATCGGTTGAGCCTGCCTCGCCTTCCACCGCCCCCTCGTCCGACAATTCGAATCGCAGAACGCATTCCTCATCGCGCCCTCCCCAAGCGAAGACGTGCAAGAGCGCGCCTCCATCGGCTACGGGCTCCAAGCGCGGGCTTCTCAGGTACCGCTCCGGAGTTTGTTCGATGAGGGGCATGGGTCTCAGTGCGCGTAGCCGAGTGCGCGTAGCTGATCTCGAATCGTGTCGTCCATTTCAGCGTTCTCCCGGCTCAGCTGTGTACCGCCCTTCTGCTCGGCGCTCAACCAGTCCCCCCGGTTGGTCGCTCCAAGGAACTGACCGAGCAACATTCGTGAATAGCGCCGCGCGATGGGAAAGGCGGACGCGTCGAGCTGATTCGTCTCCAAGGGGTCCGCCGCGAGGTCGAACATGGTCGAAGTCAGGTTTCCGCGGAGGATCAGCTTCCATCGGCGGCTGGTGATCACGCGACGGTCGTCTTGGAAGTCGCTGAACGCCACCGCCGGCCGGTTCGCCGCGTCGCCGAGCATCAGACCAACCAGCGGGTGCCCTTCATTGCTGGCCATCTCGGGAACGCCCAAGAGCTCGGTCACCGTCGCGGAGATATCGAGGGTGCTGACCGCGTCGCCGACCTTCGTGCCGGCCGGAAGCCGGTTCGGGAGGCGAAACATCAAGGGCACGTGAAGGAGCTCTTGGTACACCGAGTGACCGTGTCCCCATGAGCCGTGGTCATCGAACTCCTCGCCGTGATCCGAAGTCACAACGATCAACGTATCGTCGCTCAGCCCGAGCTCGTTCAAGCGCTCCAAAAATGCGCCGAAGAAGTGATCGTGCTTGGTAATCTCACCGTCGTGAAGCGCCTTCAATCTTCGCTTGTCGCTTGCGTCGAAGACCACTTGCGGTGGGTTGCGCTTAGCCTTTTCTAGCAGCTCACCCGTCATCCTCGGCTTGATCTGCCCGGTATATTCGCTCGGGTCGTACGTCCGGAGGTACTCCCCGGGCGGATCGTAGGGCACGTGTGGATCGATCGTCTGGATGTACGCGAAGAAGCGTCCGTCCTTGTGCTCGTCGATCCAGTTGCCGGCCTTCTCGAAGACGTCCTCGGCCTCGGTGCTCTTCCCTTCGCGAATGTAGTTGCTGTAGTGATCCCAGCCCTGGTCGAAGCCAAAACGATCGGAGACATAGCCGTTCGCGATGAAGCTTCCGGTCGCGAACCCTTCACCCTGGAGGTGCTCGCTCAAGAGCTCGGCGGAGCTTGGCAGCGCGGCATCGCCGGTCTTCTGCTGATGGGTTTGTGGGTGAAGCCCGGTGAGGATCGAGGCCACCGCCGGCTTGGTCCAGTTCTCGGGCGACTGCGCGAGCTCGAAGACCACGCCCTCGGAGGCGAGCTTGTCGATGGCTGGCGTTTTCACGCGAGTCTGCGGGTTGAACGGCCGGAGCTTGTCGGCGCGAAGGGTGTCGATGACGAGCACGATCACGTTCTTCGCGGGCGCCGGGTTTCGTTCCTGCCGTTCGGGCACGACGATTCGGGGTGAATTCCAAGCCAAGCGCCCCGCTCCCTCTCCTTTGGCACGAAGGTCGATCCGCACGGTCTCACCCGCGAAGCGGCTCAAGTCCACCTTGTGATCCGTCCATGCGCCAAAAGCCGTGCCGGTCAGCACTTCGATCGTCGGCTGCCCGTCGGCCGTCACCTCGATCGCGAAAGGCGCGTCGCCTTCCCCTTCGACGCCCACTCCAAAACCCAGCGAGCCGTCTGCCGGAACGGCGACGTGATAGCGCAGCGTCGACGCCCGCGACAAGGCGATGGCCTGCCGCTCCTCCTCGCCAAAGCGAACTGTGGCGACCAAGCCTTCATACATCGGTGCGCGCCCGACCTTGGCCGGCTCGGACCCGTTTCGAATCCAGATCGATTCGACGGCCACCGATACGTCCTGATCATCGACGGGTGTCGTGCCCCCGAAGGTCAGCAGCAGGTAGTTCTCGCCGGCCGTCACTTTGTCTTTGGGAAGCAGCACATCATAGTCTGCGAACCCATCGCCTTTGCCCAGATGAATCGACGCGAGCTGTTGGTTGTTGAGGTACGGCGTGAGCGCCTGCGTCCCATGCGGTCGCAATCGAACGCGAGCAATGAGCGCGTCAGGCCGCTCGGCCTGGAAGTACACCCGACCCCGCATTCCAACGTGCGCATAGCTGGTGTCGCCGTCGACCCCCTTGCTGACCCAACCGCTGCGCCAGTCACCCACCGTGTACTTGGACTGTGCGGGGGTGCCAAAGTCGAGATACCAGCCGCCATCGTTCACCTCCGCCAAGTGGCGAAGCTCGGTTAGATCCAAATGGGTCTCGAGCCCGGCAAATGGGTCCGGCGTGGACCCTCCTCGGCTGCATGCTGCAGCCACGCAAAGGGTCCCGAGCACCACCAGATTCAATCGCATCAGCCGCCTTCCTCCCTCGCTCCGGCGGCCGTTTTCGCACCTGATTTTGGCCCCGCGTAACCTAAGCTGCGGTTAGCACGAGGCTTCAACGAGCGTCAACAAAGCCACCCGGTTGGGTGACGACCTGCAGCGTACGCGTCGCGCCCGGCTTCAGGTAGTAGAACCGGTCGGTGGACCGAGCGCCGAAGCGGTAGTGAACCCGGTGGGTGCCCTCGTCGAGCACGAGCGTCAACGGAAGCGTTCCGCGGTCCACTCCGTCCACTACGACCGATACCTCAGCCGGGCCGCCGAGCTCGAGCACGCCTTGCCCCTCCGCGACGTCTAGGGACGGGTCGACACCTGCCCGAAGGCGTCCCGCAAACGCGGAGAGGTCCAGGCCGGCCGGCGAGAACGAAGGCGCGGCTTCCGGCGCCGGCTCCTCCAAGTCGACGCGGACTTCCACGGGAATGTCGATCTCGATCGGCGGCGCGGTCGCCTTCAGCGACCCGAGTGGCGCGCGGATTGGCATCACCTCGTACCAGATCAGAAACGCCACCGTCGCGGAAAGCAGAACCAGAAACGCGAAACCGAATAGACGTGGAGTCGCGTGCAGTTCCATCCCGAACCCAGAGCTGCTTTCACCGCTACTCTGGGCCGCCCCGCTGCCGAGCCGCCAGACCGGATAGCTCCAGCTCGGGGCCCGATTGGCGGGCTCGCGATGCATGGCCACCGCCGACTGCGCCCGGACATTCTGTCGCTCGATCGGATCGGACACGCGCGCGGAGTCTTGCTCGATCTCGGTCTGATTCAACTCCAGTCCCGACTCCGGCGGACCCACGGCGCTGGGGCCCCCGCCCGCGACCCCCTCCGGAGCTCGGACATCTCGAATGGCCCCTTGCCGCGCCAGGGTGATCAGCAAGGCGTCGACGAGCGCGCGGGACCCGGCCCCAGACTCCCACAGCACGTCCGGCGGCCCACCCGCGACGAGGGCGGCGATCAGGCGCTGCACCCGAACGGGAGAGTGACGCACATAGGTCCCGAGCACATCCGGATCGAACTCGACCTGACAATCGGGATGCGCCGCGATGGTATCGAGAAAGTCGCCGAGTCGCCGCGTCGCCTCCATGAACGAATCGTCCAGAGACTCGGGCGCCTCATCCGCCAGCCCGGCGGGCAGCTCTGCCACCACGAATCGACCCGAGCTCATCCCGACGAGAGCGGGAAAGGCCTCAGCTCCTTCCTTGACCGCACCATCGATCGCGGTCCGGGTCAGGCGAACGATGCCGCCGTCTTGAAGCTCCAAGTCGAACAAGCTCCAGGGATCTTGGAGGACGACGCTCGCGTTTGGTCGAAGCCGGCGAACGGCCCGCAGCAGGCGGGTCACACCCAGCTCTTCCAGGTCGCCACGCGCCTCTCGTTCCCGCTTGAGCGCTTCTTCCAGCCGCGTCAGCGGTTCGAGCACACCGAGCACGCGATCGAGAACCTGACGTGCGGGTACTTCCTTGCGCAGATAGCCCTGTGCGTCGGCCCGAAGCTCACGCATGCGGTGCAGAAAGTCGTCGCGCCAGGACAGAAGCACGACGGGAACCCCATCGAGCAAGGGCTCGCGGCGCACGGCTGCGCACAGGGCAAGACCGTCGAGGCGTGGCATGACGATGTCCGCAAGGATCACGTCCGGGGACTCCCTCCGAGCAAGCTCGAGGGCCTCCACGCCGTCCCGCGCTTCGATGACCCTGGCTCCGTGCTCACGAAGGACGCCCACGTAGAACCAACGCACCTCGGCCTCGTCGTCCGCAACCAGTATGGAGCGCCCGCGCAGGCTCGGCTCCGGAGGCGGAGACACGGCCGGGCGCGTCCCCGACTGGGCGGGCAACGCGGCGAGTGCCTCGTACCGCCAGGCCAGCACCCGGACCGCCCGGAGCGAGGCGGGCCCAAACGCCTCCCGTTCGAGCCTCGTCAACGCCTCGGCCACGGCCGTTTCGAGATGCGCGAAACCAAGCTCGGCCGCCGAGCGGCGCAGGTCGCTGAGGTGGCCGGCAAGCGCCGCCCG
>CAMYJN010000149.1 GCA_947258625.1 uncultured Polyangiaceae bacterium
GGGGTGGCCCGGCGCGGGGTGAACCACGAGGCCCGCTGGCTTGTCGACCATGATCAGGTGATTGTCCTCGAACAGCACCTGCAGAGGAATCGCCTGGGGCTCGGCGCTCATCGCCTCGGGCGGGGCAGGGTGAATCACGACCTCTGCGCCATTCACAGCCTTGGTTTTGCGTGACACCACCTCGCCGGACTGCTCTACCCGGCCCTGCTCGATCCATCGCTGGAGCGCGCTTCGCGAGAATTCAGGGCATCGCCGGGCCAGGACGCGATCGATGCGTTCCCCTGCGTCGTCCGCGGATAGCGTGAGGCCCGTCGGCGTCGGCGCCGATTCCGACATCGTTTACTCGAGTCTCTTGATGAGTTGGTGGGCGTTGGTCTGCATGTCGATGTTGCGGAACACGCAGATGCCCAGCTCGGGATCGAGGCTGTTGCAGTGATCGGCAATCTTGGCGACCGACGCCTCGTCGTACCGCGACCGATGGCCCGCCGGCCCTGGAAGCCGGAGGTAGACGACCTTCGACTCCGGGGGTGGGTCGTCGGTCAGTGGGTCGTAGGCAGCGATGGCGGGCCGGTCACCGCAGGCAGCAGCGATGTCGGCGGGCTTCCAGGCTTCCAAGTCGAAGACGACTGGTGGCATGTTCGATGGAAGAAAACCTAGAAACGCGCGAAGAGCGGCGCGGTTCGCCTTGCCATGCTTGAATGTCTCGTCGGCGTGGAAAATGACCGCCTTGGCTTTGAGGTCGCTCGCAAGCGCGGCCACCTCTTCGCAGGTCGCCTTGTTCTCTTTGGTGCGCCGAAAACCGGATTCGCTGACCGAGCCGGGTGCCACCACGGTGAAGAGGAAGCCCTTCGGCGCCTCCCGAATCCAGCGTCGCACGGTGCCGGCCCCCGGAATGGCGATTTCGGTGTCCGAGATTTCCACCGCATCAAACTCCCGCCAATATCGGCTGACCGGCACGGGGAAACCGGAACATGCGACCACAAACATTGCGCGGGAGTATACAAGCTTTGGGGCAGAAGGCCCGGGCTGACTCCGGAATCGGCGGGAATTCATCGATTCAGCAGCGACTCTGTTAGTATCGTCGCCGTGTCTGATTTCGGCTTCGACGCCTATGCGCTCGACGACCTGGAGACCTCCAGGCAGCCGCATCCGTTGGAGATCGCACGCGATCTGATCGCGACCGGTCGGGCTCGTGACGCGCTCGATCTGCTGAGCGCTCACCACGCTGAACTGGACCACGACCCGGAGTACCTGCTGCTCTGTTCCGCAGCCTGGTGGGCGGATGGCGACACGCTGCGTGCGCAGCAAGCGTTGCAGGGCGCGGCTCGGCTTGCTCCGGAGGACCCGAGGCCGTTGCAAGGGCTCGGCGAGTTGTTGGCGGAGCGCGGCGAGCACGACAAGGCCGAGCTGCTGTGGGCCAAGGCCCGTTTGCTCGAGGTCCAGGCGCGCGAGAGCGACTTGCCGTTGGAGGAAATGGGGCCCGCCCCCGACGAAGACTTGATCGCGTTCGCGGAGCAACGGGAGCGAAAGAGCCAGGGGGCGTTAACGCCTCGACAGGTCCTATTCGCCTTGGTCGGCTTGTTGGCACTCGCGCTGCTGATCGCGGGCATCGTGCTGGTGACCTCTCCGCGTGAGATATCGACACCGTCCACGGGCTCCGCCCCATCGAAGACGGACACGCTTGTCGAAGAACCTGCGGCGTCGGAGCCGGCTGCGGAGCTGGTGGAGCTGCCGGCAGTCGTAGAGGTTGAAAAGCCCGAGGAGCCGATCGTCGTCGCAATGATGGAGCCCCCGACGGCCGCGCTTCCCGAGCTTGCGGCGCCAAAGGCCCCGGATCCTCCAAAGCCCCCGGAGGTCGATGGCAGGGCGGCCGCGCCGGTGACTCCGCGCAAGGCTACGCCCGCACGGCGCCGCTCTGCTGCCGCCCGGTCCTCTGCCCCGGGTACCGCGGCGCCTCCCATCCCCGAGCCCCCGAGCGATGCCGTCGTTCGGGCAGAGCTCGCCTCGATGGATCCGCGTGAGCTCACGACCCGCGCCGACAAGCTCTACGCACAGGGTCACTCGGCGCTAGCTTCAGGCTACTACCGTCGCGCGCTCGAGATCGATCCGGACTACGCGCCCGCACTGGTCGGCATGGGTCAGGGCATCTTACGAGCCAAGAAATACTCCGACGCGATGAAGAACGCGACCCGTGCGCTGCAGCTCGCTCGCGGCGTAGATGCGCGACCCGGGCTCGAAGCCGCCGCGATCTATCAAATGGGTCGCGTCCATTACGAGCGCGGTGAGCGGGATGCGGCCCGGCGTTTGTTTCGGCAGTCGATTTCCCTACCGAGCGCACCGCCGGGAGCCTGGTTCTACCTGGGCGAAGCGCTTTCGAGCGACAACAGCCCTGCGGCCCGGCAAGCCTACGAGAGGTACTTAGAGCTCGTGCCGAGCGGTTCCTTGTCGGATCGGGCCCGTCGAGCGATTCAGTAGTATGCTTGGCCGATGGCGAAGAAACAGAACGACCGGCGCCAGGCTCGCAAAGAGCGAGCCAAACAGTCCAAAGAAGCCAAACGTGAGGCCCAAGAGCGCGCGCAGCAGCGTCGTCGTTTGCAAATACGCATTTCCGCAGCCGTCGCCGTATTGACACTAGCCATTGCCGCGGTTTGCTACTGGGTGCTCGATAACCGACAGCTGATGGGCATCACGCTTCTCATCGGCGGCGTGTTGTTTCTGGTGCTTGCGCTCAGCACCTTGGCCTCTGGTGTGCAGCCACGCGACCGAACGCGGGCGGGCTCTATCGACTACGGCAACCGTGACTGAGGGGAGAGCTGTGGACGACCCCCAGTCCAAGCGTTGGGAAGCTGCCGAAGAAGGCATGGAGCTCTTGCACGTCGGTGAAGTCGGCCAGGCGATCGACGAGCTCTTGCAAGTGACCCGCAAAGACCCGCAAAACGAATACGCGTTTCACTTCTTGGGTCATGCCTATTTCGAGAAGGAAGCCTATCCGGAGGCACTCAAGAGCTACGTCGAAGCCTTGAAGCTGGCACCGGGCTACGTTGGCGCGATGCTGGGCGCTGGGCAGACGCTTCGGATGCTGGGCGAGTACGACCGCGCGATTCGAATGGGTCAACGCGTGCTCCAAAACCAGGAGGACGACGGCGACGCCTTGTTCCTGGTTGGCGCGGCGCACTTCCAAAAAGGTGAAAATCAGCCTGCGAAGCGCTACCTCGAACGTTTCCTCGAAACGAGCCCGGAGTTGGAAGTCGCCCTCGAAGTAGAGGGCATGCTGCAGGTCATACGCGGCGAGGTCTTGCCTTTTCCAGGCGCCGAGGACACGTTAGAGAACTAAGAGGAGCCTGCCATGAAAGCGGATCCCGCCAAGAAGCTGGCAGCGGAGTTGCCGTCAGATGACCACAAAGAGGGCTTGCGTGAGCAAGCCGCGCAGTGGCGCGCCGAGGCTGTGCAGCCCGCGGTTGCCCGCCAACCGCTGCGCAAGGAGCGCTTCGTCACGCACAGCGACTTGGAGGTGCCCGACCTCCTGACCCCGGCAGACTTCGACGACGGCTACGAGCGCGAGCTCGGCTTTCCCGGTCAGTTCCCGTACACGCGCGGGGTTCAGCCAACGATGTACCGGGGGCGCCTCTGGACGATGCGGATGTTCGCGGGCTTTGGAACGCCCAGGCAGACCAACGAGCGTTTTCGGTATCTGCTCGATCAGGGGCAGACGGGCCTGTCGACCGCCTTCGATTTCCCGACCCTGATGGGATACGACAGTGACTCGCCGCGTTCCCTCGGCGAGGTCGGCATGGTCGGCGTGGCGGTCGACACCCTTCGCGACATGGAGATCCTTTTCGACGAGATCCCGCTCGACCAGGTCACCACCTCGATGACGATCAACGGCCCCGCTGCGGTGCTGCTCGGCTTCTACGTCGCCCTGGCCGACAAGCGCGGAATTCCGCGAGACAAAATCGGCGGCACGGTCCAAAACGATTGCCTCAAGGAGTTCATCGCCCAGCACGCCTGGGTCGTGCCCCCGCGTCCGGCGATGCGAATCGTCACCGACTCGATCGAGTTTTGCGCGAAAGAGGTTCCACGCTGGAACAGCGTCAGTATCAGCGGCTATCACATTCGCGAAGCCGGCTCGACCGCCGCGCAAGAGCTCGCGTTCACGATTGCCGATGGTTTGGAGTACGTGAAGTGGGCCGTCGAGCGCGGCCTGGACGTCGACGAATTTGCGCCGCGACTCTCGTTCTTTTTCGACGTTCACAACGACTTCTTCGAAGAGATCGGGAAGTTCCGCGCGGCGCGCCGGATGTGGGCTCGATTGATGAAAGAGCGGTTCGATCCGAAGAACCCGAGGTCCTTGATGTTGAGGACACACGCGCAGACCGCGGGCGTGTCGCTGACCGCCCAGCAACCCTACAACAACGTTACCCGGGTGGCCCTTCAAGCGCTCGCCGCAGTGCTCGGCGGGACCCAGTCGCTTCACACCAACAGCCTCGACGAGACCTACGCGCTTCCGACCGAAGAAGCCGTCACCGTGGCGCTCCGCACTCAGCAGATCATCGCCGAAGAGTCGGGTGTGACCAATACGATCGACCCCTTGGCGGGCAGCTATTTCGTCGAATGGATGACCAACCGCCTCGAAGAAGAGGCTATGGACTACATCCGCAAGATCGACGAGCTGGGCGGAATGGTCGAGGCGGTCGAGCAGGGCTACCCGCAGCGCGAGATCGGCGCCTCGGCCTACCGTCTACAGCAGCAAATCGAACGTGGCGAAAAGACGGTCGTTGGCGTCAACCGGTACGAGCAGGACGAGCAGCCCGACATCCCGACCCTTCGCGTCGATGAGTCGATTCAAAAGGAGCAGGTCGAGGCCTTGGCGAAGGTCAAAGCCGAGCGCGACGCCGCCGCCGTATCAAAGGCGCTGGCGGCAATTGCAGCGGACTGCCGAATGGATCGCAACGTGATGCCAGGCATCATCGAAGCCGCAAAGGCGTACTGCACCGAGCAGGAGGTCTGCGACGTGTTTCGGGACGTGTTCGGGCAGCACCAGGATCGGCCGGAATTCTAGGCAGCGTCAGGACCCCGTCATTCGCAGCCACATCGCCACGAGCATCGCGCCGACCATGAGCACGAGGGCTACGGTGCCGACGATGTCCTCCATGCGCTTTCGCCGCGACGGATCGTCCAGCGAGCCGGGGATGGTGGGCTCATGTGTCGCGGCCTCTGCGGGCAGCGGCGCCGGCGGCGGGATCGGCCGGCGCAGGCTCGGGTCGGGAAGCGCGGGAGCTGGGTTGATCACTTCGCTCCACCGCTCTTGGCGTGCCCGCGGCCTCGGGACAACGTGACTGCGCTCCACGCCGGGAGCGCCACGATGATCGGCACCGGGGTTTCGAAGCACTCGCACCACTTTGGTCGTGGTGTCTTTGCGCTTTTTCCGGAAATGACTCGGTCGGCGTCGTGTCTTTCCAGGGAGCTCCGGTTTGTCGTCGGGGTGCGGCACGGGTCTTTGTCTCTCCACCGCCCCCATCGGCTTCTTTTTCTAGTATACCGCTCAATTGTTCAGTGTCAGCGCGGAGCTCGACTTTTCGAGACTTTGCTTACAATTCGACGCATGGAGTGGACCGAAGCAACAGAGTTGATCGACGGCGACCTCGAGGGCCGCGTGGTGTTCACCTGCGAGCACGCCTCCGCGGCGCTTCCCGCGCCTTGGACCTGGCCACATGAAGACCGCTGGCTCGTCGACACGCACTGGGCGAGCGACATTGGCGCTGCCGACTTCACGCGACGGGTCGCCACCCTCATGAACGCGCCAGCCGCGCTCTCTTGTTTCTCGCGGCTTCTGGTCGATCCGAACCGGCCGCTCGACTCGGATACCTTGTTTCGGGAGAACGCCGAGGGCAGGACGGTTCACCTGAACGAAGCGCTCCTCGAGGCAGAGCGAATCCTCCGAATTGAGCGCTTCTACGAGCCCTATCACGCCGCGGTCAGCTCCATCGTTGAGCGTAGCGCCTGCGACACGGTGTTCTCAATCCACACCTTCACCAACGACTACGAAGGCGAGAAGCGGCACCTGGAGGTTGGGGTCCTGTTCGACGACGACGAGGAGCCGGCCTACCGGCTCGTCCGGCACCTCGCAGACGCCGGCTTTCACGTGGCGGCGAACGAACCATGGTCGGGCAAAATCGGCCTCGCCTACTCGCCCGTGCGTCACGCCCAGGAATTCGGCCGTTGCGCGCTCGAAATCGAGGCGCGCCAAGACCTGATCGTCGACGAGTCGTTTGCCGGGAGGCTTGCGGAAGCGCTCTCGAGCTTCTTCTCCTAGGCTTGCGCTCATGCGTCGACTTCGC
>CAMYJN010000150.1 GCA_947258625.1 uncultured Polyangiaceae bacterium
TGGTCGTCGCGTCCTTTGGGCAGCACGATCTCCAGGTGTGCGATCAGATCCCCCCTGGGCTTGTCCTTCGGCTGGATCCCTTTGCCGCGCAGTCGGAGCTTGGAGCCGTTCTTGGAGCCGGGGGGAATCGAGAGCTGCACCATGCCTTCGGGCGTCGGCAGATTCACCTTGGTCCCGGCGTACGCTTCGAGCGGAGTCACCGGCACCTTCACGTGCAGCTGCTTACCCCGAATCGAGAAGTAGGGGTGCTTGCGAACCTTCACCTCCAGAACCAGGTCGCCCCGAGGCCCACCCTGGGACCCTTGGCCGCCCTGGCCCCGAAGCCGGATCTTGCCCTGGTTCCGAACCCCCGCCGGAATCCGGACCTTCAGGGTGCGATCCCCTTCATCGCTGCGGAGGCTCAGCTCCCTGGTGCAGCCGAGAACCGCCTCCCGGAAATCCACCGTGACCTCGGAACGGAGGTCCGCGCCCTTACGAGGAACTCGCACGTAGCCACCGCGGCCGCCGCCGGCGCCACCCAACAGGTCTTCCAAGTTGAACTCGAAGTGGCCCCCCTGCCCGCCGGCTCGCTGCCCTCGAGCCGCTGCCCCGAAGATGTCCCCGAAGTCGAAGCCACCGAAGCCCGCGGCTCCCTGGGTTGCCGCGTGATAAGACTCCGGGTCGAAACCCTCACGAAGGCCCATCTCGCCAAACTCGTCGTACAGCTTCCGCTTCTCCACGTCGGACAGAACCGTGTACGCCGCCGAGACGTCCTTGAAACGCTCCTCGGCCTCTTTGTTGTCCGGGTTGCGGTCCGGGTGCAGCTCCTTGGCAAGTTGGCGATACGCCTTCTTGATCTGCTCCGGGCTCGCATCCCGCGACACCCCCAAAACACCGTAGAAATCGCGGTCAGCCATGGTCGCCCAACATAATCACTCGAACCCTTCTTTCAACGGTACCCCGGGACGAAACCGAGCGCATACGCGCGATTTTGGCAACGGTTGAGCCAAATATGGCGTATTCGAGACGGTAAGTTGACCATTTTGTCTTCTGCCAGAGACTGAGAGCGGTTCTTGCTGCCATTCGGGTCACATGATACTCGCTCGCCATGGCCTTGGTCGATGTTAGCCGCATTCCGCAGCATGTCGCGATCATCATGGACGGCAATGGGCGATGGGCGCAGGCGAGGTCCAAGCCACGTACCGCCGGTCACGAGCGCGGCGCGGATGCCGTCCGCGCGACGATGCGTGCGGCTCGACGACTCGGCATTCCTGCACTGACCTTGTACGCGTTCAGCGAACAGAACTGGGATCGACCAGAAGCGGAGATCAACGCGCTGGTCGACCTGCTTTGCGAGTGCTTGGTCTCAGAACGCAACGAGCTTCTCGACAACGAGATTCGGCTGTCGGCGATTGGGCGCTTGCACAAACTTCCGCCACACGCGCAGTCGCGCCTGCTGTCGCTCAGCGAGGAGACCGAATCTTGCAACGGGATGACGTTGACGCTCGCGCTCTCGTACGGCGGTCGCGAAGAGCTCATCGATGCGGCGCGCGCCCTTGCGAGCGCGGCACGTGACGGCGAGATCGAACCGGAAGAGATCGACGAAGCTGCGATCGATCGCTGCTTGCCTTCGATGGACCTAGGGCCGGTGGACCTGCTGATTCGCACCGGCGGCGAGCAGCGGATCAGCAACTTTCTTCTATGGGGATCGGCCTATGCCGAGCTCTACTTCACCGACCAGCTCTGGCCGGATTTCGACGCAAATTCGCTATATTCTGCGGTTCGGGACTACCAAGGTCGGGAGCGTCGATTCGGCCTCGTTTCTGAGGTCGACGAAGAGGAAACAGCGCGCGAAGCGAGAAGAGAATTGGAACGCGCAGTATGAACGACGCGATCGAACAACCACCCATGAAAAAGGGTTTGTCCGGAACCGCGCTTCGGGTCGCAACGGTCGTCCCGCTGATTCCGATCATCGTGTGGATGATGTTTGCCGGGCCGCGTTGGGTTTGGCAGACGTTCATCTTGGCAGCGATCGCGATCGGCGGCTACGAGCTCATGGGGATGAAGGTTCCTTCGTCGCGCGGGCTTCGCAGTTGGGGGTCGGTGACCGCCGTCTTGTTTGCGTACACACTCATGTTCACGACGAGTGCAACCGCCGTATACGGCGCGGTGCTAGTCATCATTCTCGGCGCAATGGCCTGGAGTCTCTTGCAAGAGGATCCGCTGCACAACGCGAGCGTGCGTGTCGGTTGGTTGCTGGGGACGCCGGTCTACGTCGGCGGCACCTTGGCTGCGGTTGCGCTCGTCCGCGATTTTGATCCGACTGGGGCCTGGGTTCTGCTTACGATGGTGCTCGCCTGGGGCAGCGACACCTGCGCTTATTTCGTCGGGCGTAAATTCGGAAAGACCAAGCTCGCACCTCGAATCTCGCCCAAAAAGACCCTCGAAGGCTCGGCCGGCGGCCTGGCGGCGTCCGTCGTAGGCGCGGTGATCATGAGCTTCTTCTTGCCGGGTCTTGGCCCCATCGACGCGATCGCGCTCGGGATTCTCGCCGGCGCTGCCGGTCAGGCCGGCGACCTCCTGATGTCGGTGCTCAAACGCAGTAGCGGCGTCAAGGACAGCGGCGGCATCCTGCCTGGGCACGGAGGGATTCTGGATCGGGCCGATGCGCTTGCCTTTACCGCGCCGGCGACCTGGGCCTACGGACACTTCATCGTCGGCTTTTGATAGTCTCTACCCGTGTCCGAGCTCGCTCCCACTCATCTGTCGCTCTCGCTGACCGGCGCGGGTACGCTCCTTCTCGCAGTTCTCGTCGTCTCTTCTGCGTGCGACCGAAGCGGCACCGAAGACGGTCGTTCGGCGGAGACGCCAAGTGCTCAATCGTCGATTGCGGATGACTCGGCGCCTGCGGTGATCGACGCTGACTGGGTAGCTTCCAAGTTCCAAGCGCCACCACCGCCGGAACAAAAGGACTGGATGCGCGAGATCGAGAAAGACCCGATCGCCGCGCTCAAGCAAATGGACCCGGCAGCGCTTCAATCCGGCCGCAACCGGCCGGCAGGTTCCGTCGGCTCGAAGCCGGAAATCACCGAGATTCGCTCGAAAAAACCGGCGGAGTATCAGCCCGAGCAGCCGCTTCGAGGCTGGCCGCCGGTCGTCGGCCAGTTCTACCCGAACCTGGTCTTGAAGGACCAAACCGGGCAGGTCAGCGCGATCAGCGACTTCAAGGGCAAGGTCATTCTCCTCGAGGTCGTCGGGCTGACCTGCAAAGCATGCCATGCATTCGCCGGCGGGAACGAGCCCGGAAGGAGCCGCTTCCGCGGAATCCAACCGCAACCTGGACTCGACTCCATCGAGCGCTACGCCACCGGCTACGCGAAGCTCTCACTGGAACATCCGGACATCGTCTTCGTCCAGCTCGTGCTCTACGGAATGGACGGCCGCAGCGCGCCCACTGAAGACGACGTGCGCGATTGGGCGACTCACTTTGGGATGGACCGTCGCAAGAACCAAGTGGTGCTGATCGGCGACCAACGATTCATCAGCCCTGAAACGAGAAGACTGATCCCAGGCTTCCACCTGATCGACCAAAACGGGATCCTCCGTGCAATGAGCAGCAACGACCCTAAGCACGACCGGCTCCACAGCTCGCTGCTCCCGACGCTCGCGAGCCTGGTCAACGACGATTGAACCTCAGCGTCCCGCGGCCTTCTTGATCGCCCCGAGATCGAGGATGGCACCGCCTTCGCCGACGATCGTGGGCTGCTTACCGTCCCACTTCTCGACCGCACGTAAGTATACGATTTCAGCGCTAATTGTCTTGCGCAGAAGCTCCTGTGCCTTCGCCTCGGCTTCCGCTCTCGCGAGCATTGCGTTTGCCGTTCCCCGTGCCTTGGCCTCCGCCTGTTCGGCTTCGACCTTGATGCGCGCGAGGTCGTTCCTCGCGGTGAGAGCGCGCTGCTCGGCCACCTGTTTGGCTTCGACCGCCTGTTGGTACTCCGGGGCGAATTGGAAGTCCGTGATCGACAGCTCGGTCACGAGGATGTCGCTCTTCGCCAGCGTGACCTTGATGCTGTCACCCAGTGTCGCCTTCACCTCTTGACGCTTGGTGATCAGCTCTTCGGCGGTGTACTGCGCTGTCGCCTGCTTTAGCGACTCTTGAAGAGCGGGATCGATGATCGTGTTCTCGACGATCATGCGTGTCCCGATGTTGCGGAACACCTCGACGATCTGAGCCGCGTCGATACGGTAGTTCAGAGCGATCTTCGTCGACACGACCTGAAGGTCTTTGGAAGACGCGGTCGCGCTTGCTTCCATCTTGTGGACGCGAGTCGAGATGTTGATGATCTGCGTTTTCACCGGCGTTCGGAAATGGATTCCCTCCTGAAGCGCGACGTCCTGAATCTCGCCCCACTTCATGACGACGCCCAGGCTGCCGGCGTTCACCTGCGTGCAGCCCGTGAGCCCAGCCAAAAGAAGCCCTGCGAGGACGGGTTTGAGCAATTTTTCAACGATTTTCATGTCCATTTCCTTCTCTATAGCGCCCCGGCGTCGAATGTCGCCCCGGCTTCGTCACCAATCCAAGAACGCAACCAGGACGCCGGTCGCCACGATCAGGGCGCCGGCCATGCTGTCGCCGTAGCGCTCGATCCACTTGCCCTTGAACAGCTGCGCGCCCGAGTGGGCCACGGCAACCAGAGAGACCATCGCGCCGACCGTAGCAACCTCGTAGGCGACGACGATCGACATCGTCTCGACGGCCGACAGCGGTGCTGCCGCGAAAAGGATCGGAATCACGGCGACGCATGGGTCCGCGCAGTAGATCAAGAACAGTGACCAGGTCGAGGCCCGCGACGCGTCGTGCACGTGGTCGTAGTGGTGATGATGGTGACCGTGCAGCCGATGGGCGAACGCGCCCCGAAGACCCCAGATCGCATACGCGACGCCGAAGCCGATCAAGAGCAAACCCGCGATCGACACCATGCGCTCGCCGATTGATTCAAAAAGCTGCGCGCCGAACAGCAACGCGAGCAGTCCGAGCAGGACCGAAACCGTCACATGGCCAAGCCCGCAAAGAAACGCGACCCGCGCCGCGCGCCCTCTCGACCAGCCGCGCGCCCGCGCGACCGCCGCGATGGGCACCCAGTGGTCGGGCGCCAACGAATGCAGGGAGCCTATCGTGATCGCTGCCACCGCAAGTGATGCGAAAAGGCTAGTGGTGTTCATGCTGGTGCTCATGATCGTGGTGCGCGTGGGCCTCGGGCGACCGCTCGACCACTGCCGGCCGGCGATCCTCCAGCCACTGCAGCCAAGCGTCGATACCGTCACCGGTCTTTGCCGACACCTTCAACATGTTGGCTCCGGGCATCACGCGGGCGAGCGCGTCTTCGACCGCGGCGACGTCGAAATCCAAATGCGGGATCAAATCGACTTTGGTCAGCAAGACCAGATCCGCCTTTTGAAACATGACCGGGTATTTGAGCGGCTTGTCTTCGCCTTCGGTTACCGAGAGCGTCACCACGTTGGCGGCCTGGCCGAGATCGTAGATTGCAGGGCATACCAAGTTGCCGACGTTCTCGATGAAAAAGATATCGCGGTCGCTCGATGGAAAGTGATGGAGGGCGTGGTGCACGAGCCGCGCATCGAGGTGGCAGGCGGATCCCGTCGTGATGGTCGACGAGACGATGCCAGCGGCGTTGAGTCGATCGGCGTCGCGTTCGGTGGCCAGATCACCGCTGACGGCGCCGAGCTTGAGACGCCCCGCTGCCGCCTTGGAGGTCGCCTCCAAAACCGCGGTTTTTCCGGCTCCGGGCGAACCCATCAAGTTGATCGCCAATACACCCAAACCTTTGAAATGACTACGATTATGCCCTGCCTGGGCGTCGTTGTCTGAGAGGATTCGCTCCTGCACCTCGATCGGCACGATTTCCGGGTCACCGCATCCGCAGGTTTCACACATCGGGGGCCTCCATTTCAATCCGTTCCAAGATGATCTCGTCGCCCTGCACCATCCGCGCTGGCCTTCCGCAATCGTCGCACCGCAAGATCGCACCGAGTGCAAGGCTCCGGTCGCAGGATGGACAGGCCCAAGCTGGGGCAACCGTGTCGATCGCGAGCTCAGCACCAGCACAAATCGTTCTCTCGCGGAACATGTCGAACGCGGTCTTCAACAAGTCGACCTCCACGCCGGACAGCTCACCGATCTTCACGTGCAGTCGATGTACGCGAGAGCCGCCGTGCACGGTGGCTTCGTGCTGCACGCGATCGATCAGAGAAGCGACGATGGAATACTCGTGCACGCGCTACTCGCTTTCGAACTCCGGTGAGCGTTTGTCGA
>CAMYJN010000151.1 GCA_947258625.1 uncultured Polyangiaceae bacterium
CTATACAAAACCCGATGGGCGTTGCATTGACCCCCTGAGCGCAACCGCTCCCCCTCCCAAACCGGGTCTTTTCGAGCACTTACCAGGCACACCGCGAAAACCCGAGCGGCCCTCGGTTTTCGCGGTGTTGCATCTATCCTCTCGTAATCAAAAGTGTTTTAGGGCGTTAGCGTGTCCCTTGTGTGGCGCGCGAAGAAGTCGAGGAGCTTGGACCAGGCTTTGGCTTCGGTGTCGGGGTCGTAGAAGGCGCGAATCGGGGTGTGGCGGCCGAGTGCGGCGAGCCCGAATTCATGTCGATTCATAAACGAGTGGCCGACGTTTTCGTAGATGAGGACTTCGTGTTCGACGCCGAGCTCGTCGAGGTGTCGGGCGAGACGCTTGGCGTGCGGCAAGAACACTGTGTCCATTTTGCCGTACTGCGCGATGGTAGGGCAGAGGTTCTGGAGGCGGGAAGCTTTGTAGGGAACCGCGCCATAGAATGGCGCCGCGACTGCATACGATTGGTCGGCTGCCGCGAGGAGCGCAAAGCCGCCGCCCATGCAAAACCCTGCGACCGCGATGCGCTTCGCGTCGACGTCGTCTCTCGCGGCCAAGGCCTGACGCGTCGCTTCGATCGCTTCGTAGGCAAAGCCCTTGCCGGTGGTCATCGACCGGAGTGTCTTGACGACGCAAGCCGGGCTGCGGCCACGATAAAGGTCCGGAGCGATCGCAACGTACCCGGCGTCGGCGAATCGTTGGCAGTGCCGTTTGAGGTCGGCGCTGAACCCGTAGATGTCGTGGATGACGACGACGCCAGGGAAGGGCGCCGTGCCGTTCGTGGGGAGCGCCAGAGCCGCGTTGTGCGTTTGCCCAGAAGCGACGGAGATAGAAACAGACTCTCTCATGGGACTCAATCGTCGAGCTGGGGGGCGGCGAAGCTGACGCTGATTCGGCCGCGACCCTTGGTCTTGGCTTCGTGGGCGGCCCGGTCGGTGTCCTGCAAGAGGAGTTTCCACTCTCCGCTTTGCTTCGGCCCCAAGGAGATGCCAATGCTGGCGTCGAGGCGGAAGCGGGTCCCGGTGACCGTGACCGGGCTCTGCAGCCGTTCGATGAGCTCTTCGGCGATTCGGTTTGCCGTTGCCATCTCGTCGACGCCTCGCACGAAGACCGCGAACTGATGGTCTCCGCTCCGCGTGACGAGATCGCCCGCTTTCAGCTTCTCGCGCAGCCGTGCGCCGACTTCGAACAGGAGAAGATCGGTCACATCGGCCCTGAAGCGCGCACTCACACCTTTGAACCCGTCGAGATTGACCAACATCAGGGCAAAAGGTTCGCCGGCTCGGCAGCGAGCGAGAAGAATTCGCTCGAACCTTCGGCGCGGCGCCTTATCGAGGAGATCGGTTGAATCGAACACAGTGGCTCCTTGGACAGGTTATCGGGCTGCGCCGGGCGCTGGCAAGCCACGGGACGATTCGCGTCCCAGCCACCGTGCGGGCCGGCAGCGCCGCCGTCACAATCCAGCGTCCCTACGGAACTCAAGGCACTGCTTGCTTCCCCGCTCGAAGTCTCGGCATGTCGTTCCGCGAATCTGGTAGATCCGGCAGGCGTTGGCGCTCTCGGCGGTCCCCAAGTGCACACATGACCCGTCTTCCCGCGTTGCAAACCCGAGCATTCCAAAATGGCCGGGCTGCACGGCGTCAGCAATGTCGTCGCGGCCGAGGGCTCGCCAACGCAGCAAGTCCTCGGGCGGAATCAAGATGCGGCCGTCGGTCCCTATTCGGCAGCAGGCGCCGCAGGTCAGGCAGTCGAGAGCATCGTCCATCGATGGGGCAGTATGACGCGGTCGACCTGAGGCGCACGCGGTGGACTTTGCATGGGAAGCGTGATCTAGTCGTACGAATGCGGAATTGGATCCTTTGCGTAGCGATATTGCTGAGCTGCAAACCGAGCCAGCCGAAGGACGAGGTCGCACTGCCGAAGGTCGCGCCCGACACGGTCGTCGTCTCCTGGAGCGTGATCAGCCGCACTGCGGAGCGGCGAAGTACCCACGTCGTGCTCGAGGCGAGTCGCGAGCTGATCACGACGACGCGGTCTTCCGACGGTACGATGATGACCGTGAGCCGCACGGTCTCCGAAGAAGCCTATGCTAAGCTCGTCGGGAAACTGCGGGCGCTGGACTGCTGCTCGCTCCCATCGACATCCGAGGATCGCGCCTACCCGGACGAGGCCAAGCCGCAGCTCGAGATCAACTTCGGTGACACCCGGTGCGAAATCGAGCGATGGGATCGAGAGTGGCGCGAAGGCAGGGCACAGGAGTGCGGCTTCGCATTCGCGCGGCTTCACGGAAGCGGTTTCGTTCCTGACCCGCCAGTCGACGAGCCCGCACCCTAGCCGTATGCTCGCGCCCGATGTCTTCGAAGTATTACTGCGCACACTGCAATATGGAGTTCGTCCCCGAAGGGTCCGAATCAAAACCACGCTGTCCGCAGTGCATGCGTAGAGGTGGCGTCGAGCGGGCGCACGAAGTAGCGGCCACGGGCCGGGCGAGACGTCCATGGGTTTTGATCGTCGCGCTGCTGATCGTCGGTGCGGGGGTTGGCTACGGCTTGTACGTCGCGACGACCGTGGCCCTCGAGGAGACCCCGCCTCTAAGGCCTCTGACGGCGACGGAGCTCGCCGCCTATCTGGAGCGCGATCAAATTCGAGTCGGTCCCTACGAGTCACTGATGATGCTGAGCGGGGAGGCAGAGGGCTGGCCCGAGGGCGCCGCCGAGGTCTCGGCCAAGATGCAGACAGCCTCGTCGCGCTGGTCGCTCGAACGGCCACTTCCGCGCGAGTTGCTCGGTGCCGACCAGACTCTCGCGAGGATCGACGCGGCTCAAGGGCGTGTGGACCTCTACCCGCTCGAGGTGGCGACGGCCATGACTGCCCTCCTGCGTGCGCGCGGTGCCAACGCGATGGTGGCGGAGGCGTGGGAGCTCGAGGGGACGGGTGCGCCGGCCGATCCCTCGGGGATGTTGGGCTACTTCGTGGTGGCGGTCTACGGGTCGGCTAGTGCAGCCGAGCCGTCGGCGTTTCTCGATCCATGGGGAGGCGGCGAGGTCGAGCCCGCGTCGGTTCGAGTCCTTCGGGATACCGAAGTTTTGGCGGCCGCCCTCGGGACCGAGGCGGCGCGCATCTTTGCCCGCTCGGGAGACGGAACCAAAGCGCTTCCGATGATCGAGACCGCACTCCTTCTCGATCCTGTCTCGCCGTCGCTTCGAGGAGTGAACGCGACGATCCTTTTGGAGTCCGGGGGCGTCGATCAGGCGGTGAAAGAATTCGAAGCCGCGGCTCAGCTTCGACCAGACGGTCCTCGTCAGCTCAACACGGTTCAGCTCCATCTCGCGCAAGCGAGCATGCTCGAAATGAACGGCCAAAAGGACGCCGCCGAAGCAGAGTTCAATCGAGGGAGCCGCATCGTCGGAGAAGTCATCGAGCGCTGGCCTCGCTACGCCCGCGCACATGTCCTGTTGGCGTCGGTCTATCTCGGGAACGACGACCCGGAGCGGGCGAAGCTGGAGCTCGAGGCTGCAGAGGCTCTCAGCCCCGATGCGCCGCTGCTCTGGTCGATCTGGGCCCAGTATCATTTGTCCGCGAACGATGCGATCACGGCCGCGGCCAACATGAAGCGTGCGGTGAGTCTCGATCCCGACAACTGGCAGCTCCGGCTTCAAGCTGCGCGGGTCCTGCAAGGGGCGGACGATGACGAAGGCGCAAAGGAAAATCTCTCGGCCGCCATGCAGATGGTACCTCCGAAGAAACGGGCGGACATTCAGCGTTTCATCGAACGAATGCTGGGGCCCGGGGCCTTGGGCGGTGCGCCTCCGCCCGCCGCGGAGGAGGCTCCCGCCGACCCGGCCCTTATGCTTGGCGATCCGACGAACTTGCGGCTTCGTGACCCGGGCGAGAGCCTTACGCTCGAGCTCGACGAATAGAAGCTCAAGCCGGGCTAGCCACATCGGACTGGTCGATGTTGCTCACCGACAAGATGCGCTTCCATAGCGCTTCGCGCCCGTCCCCGGTGACCGAGCTGTACCCGATCAGCGGACGGTCGAGCTCGCGCCGGAGGGCCGCCACGGCGAGCTTTCGTTTGCTGGCCGGCAGCTTGTCGATTTTGGTCGCGACGAGAATTGGGGTGACCTCGACGCTCTCGAGGAACTCGAGCAGCTGGAGGTCGTCGTCCTGTGCGCCGCGCCGAATGTCGATGATGACGATGGCGCCTCGAAGCCCCGGCCGCTCGCGAAGGAACCCCTCGATGAGCGGGCCCCAGGATCGGCGTTCCGCCTTGCTCCGCTGCGCATAGCCGTAGCCGGGCAAGTCGACCAAATCCAGATGGGCTTCGTCGTCGTTGGTCCGGATGCGCACGCGAAAAATGTTGATCGCGCGCGTGCAGCCTGGTGCGCCGCTCGTGCGGACGAGCTTCTTGCGGCGAACGAGATTGTTGATCAGGCTCGATTTGCCGACGTTCGAACGCCCCGCGAACGCGACTTCTGCAAAGGTCGGCGCAGGCAACTGTCCGAGCGCGGTCGCTCCCGCGACGAATTCAGCGTCGAGCACGTCCATGGCGGACGTTGTAGCGCCACTTGGAGGTCACGCACGCACGCGGCGGCGAATCGCCGCTCGCAGGTCACGAAGCTCGGGCGAGCCCAGGGCCGCGACGACCGTGACATAGGTGAGCAGTCCCGCCACGGCAGTCGCGCCAAATACGGCGAGATTCCGCGGATCGTTGCCGCCCATCTCCCAGCGACCGAGGCTTGCGCAGGCCCAGACGACCAGGCCCATGACTCCGCTGGCGACCAGCACGCGAAGCACGCTGGCGGTCACCTCGGACATGCCGAGGTTTCCGGACCGCCGCCGCAGGAGCCAAAGGAGCGCCACGAGCTGAGTGACGGCCGCGGCAGTCGTGGCGGCGGCGAGGCCGGCGTGCTGCATCGGGCCCATCAAGGCCAGGCTGAGGCTCATGAAGGCCACGAGATTGAGCGCACTGGCGATCACCGGAGTTCGCGTGTCGTTGTGTGCGTGAAACATCGGAACGATGGTGCGCACCGAGGCAACCGCCCAAATGCCGGCGGCCTGCCAAACGAGCGACCGCGTGGTTTCGTGGATGGCCGCAGCGTCATAGCGCCCGCGTCCAAAAAATACCGTGGCCGTCGGCTCCGCCAGCACCGCTAGCGCGACCGCAGAGGGGATCGCGACGAAAAGGGAAAGCCGGAAGGCGTGCCGGAAGAGGCGCTTGGCTTCGTCTTCATCGCCGTGCGCAACCGCCTGGCTCAAGGAGGGCAGGGCGGCCGATGCGATCGCCAGTGCGAACATCCCTTGGGGGATCTCCGCCAAGCGTTGGCCGTAGTAAAGGTAGCTTACGCTCCCGGTGGGCAGAAACGAGGCTAGGAGTCGCGAGAGCAGGACGTTGACCTGGTAGACCCCGAGGCCTGCGAGCAGCGGGACCATCAGATGCGCGCACTTGCGCACGTAGATGTCGTTGAAGCCGATCTTCGGGCGGACGAGCAGTCCTTCTTTTCCGAGCGACGGAAGCTGCGCTACAACCTGAAGCCCGCCGCCGACCAGTGCGCCGATCGCCAGCGAAAAGATCGCGGGCCAACCGAGCTCGCTCACCATCGGCGCGAGGACCAGCGCAGCGGCAATGAGCGAAATATTGAGGAGCGCAGGCGCGAAGGCCGGCGCGGCGAATCGCTTGCTTGCGTAGAGGGCGCCCATCATCAGCGCGGAAATGCCCATCAGGAAGATGTAAGGAAAGAGCATTCGAGTCAGCGACACCGTGGTTTCGAAGAGCGCATCGTCACGCTGAAAGCCCCAGGCGTACGCTTTGACGATCCACGGAGCGCCCAGGACGCCGACCAAGGTCACCAAGAAGAGGACGACCGCCATGGCGCCTACCAAGTTGCGGTAGAACTCCTTCGCGCGGGTCATGCCCTCGCGTTCACGCACTTCGGTGAACACCGGAACGAACGCCGCTGAGACCGCGCCCTCGCCGAGAAGGACACGAAGGGCGTTGGGGATCGTAAAGGCGAGCCAGAACGCGTCGGTCGCCGCCAATGCAAAGACCGCAGCGACGACCGCGTCGCGCACCGCGCCCAAGATCCGAGACGAAAGAGTACCCGTAGCCACGACGCCGGCGCGGCGAACGATCTCGCCCCCGGACGTTTTAGCTCGGTTCGCAGACATCGGCGGAAGGATGCGCACGAGGCGCCCATCCCGGCAAGAAAGCAGGACCGGTCAGCTCGCGCTCAGCAGACCTTGAAGTTGGGCGATTTCGACGGTGTACGAGGTGC
>CAMYJN010000152.1 GCA_947258625.1 uncultured Polyangiaceae bacterium
CGAGTCGCGAGAAGGCGAGCGGCTTGTTGGGTGATCTTGAGAATCATGGGGTTCCTCCGTTTGAGATGGGCGGGTGCCTCGTTCACGCGAACTTCCGAGGCACAGGACCAGGAGAAAAAAGGAGGGAAACCGGGGTTCAGTGCCGAGCACACGCAAGGCCGCGCCACGCGAATCGAAGACGCCCCCAAAGCGCCTCTATGGACGTGACGCTTCGACGCTTGTTCGAGGTCAGGGCAAGCGGCGCAATTCCTACGAGGGCAGGGCGGCCAGCGGACGTGCCAGGAGGTCACACTCGTAGACCTGCGCGACTCGCGCATAGCGCCGCACGCCTAGCGCATCGAAAGGACGCATACCTGACGCAAGCCCGAAGATGCATGCTGGCATGTCGACAACCCGCGGCTTGGCTGAGGAGCGTTCGGAGGTCCTCCGCGGTGCTCCGCAGCCTATGCTATGCTTCGCCGGTGCGACCCGATCCAGAGCTCGTTTCGCTCGCACGACGGCTCTTTCGAGTGCTCGGCGGCACGGAGGGTGTACAAGTCGCGCTAATCGGGGCGCTGGCCCGCAATCTTTACGCCGCACCCCGCGCGACGGAAGACATCGATTTCGCGATGATCGTCGACGGCAAAGCGGCCTACGCGGCCTGTGCGGATAGGCTCGCGGAGATGGGCTTCGCCTTGCGCCAAGAGAAAGGCGACCCCCCGGAGCAATACCCATCGATCGCAGTATTCGAGACCGAAGAGACAAAGCTGGATCTTCTGATCGCAAAGACGGCGTTCGAGCATCAGGCGGTGCGAGAAAGTCTCCTACTAGGCGATGGCGAGGATGCGATTGCGGCCGTTCGGCCTGAAGATTTGATCGTATACAAGCTCATCGCCAACCGAACACGGGACCGGGAGGACATTGCCGCAGTGATCGAGCGTCTCATCGCGCGCGAGCAAGCCATCGATTGGCGGCACATTGAACAACACGCGTCGGCCTTCGGAATCGAACAGAGAGCGGAGTGGGCAAGGGAGCTCGCGCGCAACGTCGAGCACGGGCTAGGGCGCTGAACGCGCCTGAGCCGCGTCGTAAAGCGCTTTGATCGAGAACGAGGGCCGCTCCGGCTCCGGCTCGTACGCGCCTCCAAGCATGGCGCGCTTGAGGGCTAGCTGTTCGCGGTAGAGCGTAAGGCCAAGAGCAACGCGCTCCAAAGGCGTCATCTGATCGTAGTCTTGCTCGCGTTCGCGATTGACCTTTTCGGTGACCTCTCCAATGAGGCGAAAATGCTCTCTTGCCGCATCTCCTTCACGCATGGTCCCATTATAAGAGCGCTCGGTTTGGACCGCCAGCAGGAGAAGACAGGCTTCACGTCGAATTGCGCGCTTCTCGGTGCCGCGGGCTGCCACGATCGCAGTCCTGTCGCTGCACCAGCCGGCGAGGATGGTCCTCGCACCGAGGACACCAATACTGCTCCCCAGGGCCTTCGCCCTCGCATATCTCGTTCGAGTTCACGCGCACCCAAGCGGTCATCTCGCAGTCGTCGCTACCGCATTCCGGGCAAACCCAATCGAACTCACGGTTCTCGGTTGCGCAGGTCATCTCAGTACTCACTTGCATGCATGAGCGTCAGCACCCGCACCGTCTCCGAGGGATCGGTGGGATCTTCAGCACCGAACCGAAGCGTTCGATCATAGTAGTCGATCTTCCAGAAGTACCGCTCGCCCCCGAGCTCGACAGCTCCGAAATCGTGCTCCCGGTAGGGGTCGTTGTCCTCGGTGAAGGCGTCGAACGCCGCAATGTTGCGGCGCAGAGATGAGATCGTCTCGTCGGGGAGGGCGGCCACCATCCGCGTCAGGAACACTCGCGTCGATCCGGGCAGCAGCCCCTTCCGAGCCTTGTCGTTCAGCAGCGCGATCTTCTCCTTCGTGGGATGCATCGGTTCCTCGCTCTCGTGTTCGGGTTCGTGAAGTGCTGGTCTCTCGCTCCGTCATGGAGACCTGTGCTTCGCGGACCCGGGGGAGCGTCAGAGCACGCATGTAGAGGCGCGCGACCGGCTCAGTCCTACGCGGGGATCGGTGCGAAAGAGAATGAAGGCCAGCGCGTGGACGCCTCCCGGAGAGTAAGCCCGAGCTCTACTGGAAGTTCTGGACGGACCAGACCTGGCCGTCTGGAGTCTCATAAAAACCACAGGCGACCATCGTGTACGACGGATTGGTCATATTGAGATAATGCCCGTGCGCCGAGAATGGCTCGCCCGGCCCCTCGTCCCACATGGCCTGGAGACAGCCCGTGATGACGCGGTCTTCGGACGGCCAGCCCGGACATTCGTTCTGAGCCCAGCCTCGGGGCGAACAGATGTCGTCCCGGAAGCCCGAGTGCGCGCTTCGCGTGCTGTCGTATTCGGCGTGCTGGTCGGCGCAGCCCTCCGCCGCGTTCCAGCGCTGAAGCGCCGGCAAGCACTGG
Source organism: uncultured Polyangiaceae bacterium (assembly GCA_947258625.1). Taxonomy (GTDB): domain Bacteria; phylum Myxococcota_A; class Polyangia; order Polyangiales; family Houyiibacteriaceae; genus SG8-38. The sequence goes on from CAMYJN010000152.1 coordinate 2,443, forward strand.
CACTCCCAGCGGAGCTGATTGATGCGGGTCACGCAGTCGGCGTATGGGTCGCCCGTGCTTGGAAGAGGCTCTGGTTGGCAGTTCGCCACAGGCGCCGCGAGCGCACCACCGCTGCAGTCGGCCAAAAACGGTGGGTCACCCGAGCCTGCCGCGCCGCCGATGCCGCCCGTACCACCTATGCCACCCGCGCCGCCGAAACCGCCAGAGCCGCCGAAACCACCAGAGCCACTCATGCCACCAGAGCCACTCATACCACCCGCGCCGCCGATGCCGCCAGAGCCACCAATACCTCCGGTGCCTCCGATGCCTCCGGTGCCTCCGCCCGAACAGGTTGCCGCGCCGGCGCAGCCTGGATCGTTACAGTCGAAGAGACCGTCCGCGTCGTTGTCGGAATCGTCGATGCAATCTCCGGGCTCGGTGCCTTCGAAGCGAAGGCCTGTACGCTCGCCAGCGCTCTCACCGCCACATCCCGTGCCGGCTACTGCGATCCCCAAACAGGCCGCGAACGCCGCAAGCCCCAACATCAACTCTAAGAACCTACTCATGACAACCCCCAAAAGCGATCCCGTTCTATCGTCCGAAGCTGCTCGTCGTGCCCCGCTTTCAGTGTTGCACCTCACGTAGACGCCCCCCAAATCCGCGTCTGAAGTTCGGACGCCATGCCCGATGTCAATACGCAATTGCTCACTCATTGCCGAACGGATAACCAGACGCAGAGTCCGACCGACGGAACGGTCGGAATCCGAGGCACGCCCAGGAATGGCGTGCTAGGAAATTCCCCATGGCAAAAGAGGTGGCGAGCGTTGTCATTTGCGACGCGTGCGGGGAACAGGTGGCAGAGATCCTGGTCGACGAGAAGAGAGCGCTCTGCAGCGAGTGCCACCTCCTGGAGAGCGGGACGAGATTGCGTCGCGAAGAGAACACAGATTCTCGGGAATGAACCTCTGTCGGTCGGCGGACTTTGCCGCGCGATGACAGCACGTGCGCCAGCGTGACACCTGCTGGCACTCTATAAGGATCGACTCGACTACCGGAGTGCCAGATCGAAGTTCGGGGTCACCGCGAAAGAGCTCAACGTCCTTCATCAAGGCCCTCGGCGCCCTGATTGAGCACCAAGGGCACCTGCGTGCCCGACGGCCTTCCTTCTGGGAGAAGCAATCGTTACGTGGCGTGGGGCGCCGCCCTGACTGGGCCTTTGTTCTGGCTATGACCGCAACGCTCCGCGAACCAATTTACGACAAACTTGATTGACGTTCACGTGACTGCCTTGCCCGTCTCACGTGGCCAAATCGCAAGTTTCATTGACGTACACGCGAAACGGGCGTGGTTGTTCTTAGCTCGTGGACCGCGCACCCCTCGCGCCCCCACGCCCCAAACGCAGAACTTGCGCGTACAATCCTCTCGGCAGGAAAGAATTACGTATAGCGAGACGAGGTCCGGCGACCCCACGTTACCTAAGGCCCCTGCGGGTCGGGGAGGTTGCTATGCGGTGCTTATTTGGTTTTCTATGTGTCTGCGCCCTGGGCGTCGTGCCTCTAGTAGGGTGCGGCGATAGCGACAACGGTGACGGCGGCAGCACTCTCGGGTGTCCTGACGACGGTTGCCCGTGCAGTGAAGCGGGTATCCGCGCGGCCATTGCATCGGGTTGCGCACCGGTGCCAGGCGTTCTCGGCCCCGAACTAGCCGTCTACACGTTCGACTGCGAAGGACCACAAACGGTGTTCACGGAAGACGAAATCGTCATCGACAACTGTGTGATCCTCGATGGTGAAGGAAAGCTCACGGTCGATGCCAACGGAGGCCATCGTGTGTTCTCGGTAGCCGAAGACACACTGGCGGAGCTCCGTGGTCTAACTGTGACAGGCGGCTTCCTCGATGGGGACGCCGATTGCGACAATCGCGGCTCGGGCATTCACAATAGAGGGACGCTGTTCTTAGTAGACACGACACTCTTCGGAAACAGGTCCGCCGATGGGGGCTCGGGCGCCATCAGCAACTCAGGAGGACAGCTCGCGCTAGTCAACAGCACCGTCTCAGGCAACGATGGAGGCATTCACATCTGCGACGGGGAGGTCACTGTCAGCAGCAGCACGGTAATCGCCGATGACCGGGCCATTTGGCCCGAGGATCTTCTTAGCGGCGTATTTGCGGACAACAGCTTGATCGTCGGCGAGTGCAGTGGCACCGAGTTGCCCGTAGTCCACTCGCTAGGACAAAACATCGAATCGCCCGGAAGCACCTGCGGTCTTGATTGGGAGACCGACCAGGCCGACGTCAGCGCCGAAGAGCTAAAGCTCGGGCCGCTCGCTGATAACGGCGGAGGGACGAAGACGCACGCGGTTCTGGCGGGTAGCGTCGCCATTGACGTGACTCCTTCAGAGATATGTGAGGTCGTCCTCGATGAGCCACTCACCGAAGACCAACGAGGCGTACCTCGCCCTCAAGGACTCGGGTGCGACGTCGGCGCGTTCGAGTCGGGGCAAAGTGGGATCAGGTCCGGGCTGTGGCTCGGCGGTGATCCGGCAAGCAACACTGACGGCACGCCCTTCGACACTGGCTGGGCGATCTGTTCCTACGTGAACGTCGATGGGACCTTTCTCATTCCGAGCACCGATTGCGACATCGATGAGGACGACGACGAGGCCTACATGCTGGAAGTGAGTTGGAAAAACGATGTTGGGGCGGGGACCGTGCAGGGCGAGGTCGGCGTCTGCAACGGAAATCCGGAACAGGATAGCGAAAGCATCGGAATTGGCGATTCCTCTGGGCTCGTCCGGACTGTGGAGGGCCTGGCCTACGTTCCGATCGAAAACGACTCATTCGTCATCGATCTTGGGCTCCTCCCCGGCATTCCTATAACGGGTGCCGAGATCCAGGGAACATTCAATGGCGACACGGCAAGCGGTACAGCGACTTGGACGTGGTCACCCGGGATGGGCTTCTCGCAATGCGAGCTAGACGGGGGATGGACGGCGGCACCGGCGCCCTAGGCGTGCTTACCCAGCAACGACGGGCATGATGGATCTGAAGCGGTGCGACGTCGGGGCGTTTGAGGTGCAGCCGTAGAGCTGCGCGCAACACCGCAGCGAACGTCAAATGCGGTTGACGTTCGCTGCGATGAACCTGGCTTGTGGGGATCCATGCGATCGAAGGACCGGCGAATCTGGATCGCTCACGTGGAGACGAGATTGCCGACGTCGTCGTATCCCCAGACCGGAACCCCGGCTTCTTGTTGCTCACGAACGACCTCGGCGCCTCCGTCATCGCTCTCTAGGAAGCAGGCATCCAGGTCCGCGTAGGGGTCCGCCTCGAGCTCCTTCAGCCGACGCGCCTGCCGTGCTTCGAGCTGTCGGCCGAGATGAGCCCAGCACTCAATCTGTTTCGGCAAACTCCGAAAGCGCTTCGCCGCCGCTTGCTTCGCGGCCTCGACAAGTTCGTCGGAAATCTTGATGGGTGCTCCGATCTCACCATCCCAACGTCGTTGTACCTCATGAGCACCTTCGACGACCGATGGGTACATTAAGCGCGTACGGGAGGGAGGCACAAACGTCGAGTTTCGCAGAACATGCCTTCTGTAAACTTTTCTGGGAAATGGTTCTGTATCTCTCACAACCCGGCAAGTGCGCGTTCCCGGCAGCCCCGAACATGTGATCGATGCCATTATCGAAGAAAGACCCACAGCGATACGGCAAAAAAGCACGCCGCGCTTCGTCAGCAAGTCGTGCGTGTGTTCTTCGACTTCATCGAGTCCCATGTCCGCCGAGCCGCGTTCGATGAGGTATGCGCCGCGCTCGCCACGTACGGCGATGCAGAGCTGGACGAGCGGGCGCCGCCATGTCCTGGGTGAAGTTCGG
>CAMYJN010000153.1 GCA_947258625.1 uncultured Polyangiaceae bacterium
AGTGTGACGTTCACCAGAACTTGTGGCACTCGCTGCATCGCCTCGCTTGCGAGCTCGGACAGAGGTCGCCCCTCGCGCAGCACGATCGCGAGCACCTGCATCGCCGCGACCAGGCCGTCGCCGGTCGTTGCATGGTCCAGAAAGATCAAATGTCCGGACTGTTCGCCCCCGAAATTGAGGCCCCTTTGTCGCATTGTGTCGACGACGTAGCGGTCACCAACGTTACAGCGTAGCAATTTCCCGCCGTCCTCTTCGATTGCGCGCTCGAGGCCGAGGTTGCTCATGACGGTAGTCACGAGGGTCCGTCGCCGAAGGCGCTTGGCCCGTAGCATCCGTGTCGCGCAAAGAGCCATGATTGTGTCGCCGTCGATCTGATTGCCCTTCTCGTCGATCATGATGATGCGGTCAGCGTCGCCGTCGAGGGCGATGCCCAGGTCTGCACCACGCCTCCGGACCTCTTTCGCGCAGGTCTCCGGGTGGAGCGCACCGACGTTGCGGTTGATGTTCTTCCCGTTGGGCCGCACTCCGATTGCATGCGTCGTCGCACCGAGCTCGGAGAAGACCAGGGGTGCCGTCCGGTACGCGGCGCCGTGGGCTGCATCGACGACGATCCTAACGCCTTCCAAGGTCAACTCGTTTGGGAAAGACGCCTTGACGAACGCGACGTAGCGCCCTGGTGCGTCGTCCAGCCGCTCCGCGCGGCCAACGCGAACTCCGGTCGGGCGCTTCTTGTCGAGCTCCGAACCGAAAATTAGAGCCTCGATTTCTAGCTCGACCTCGTCGGGGAGCTTGAAGCCATCCGATCCGAAGATCTTGATTCCGTTGTCCTGATAAGGGTTGTGCGACGCGCTGATCACCACTCCCGCATCCGCCCTCATGCTCGTCGTGAGGTGCGCGATGGCGGGCGTGGGCAGCGGCCCAGAGAGGAGCACCTCGCCGCCCAGCGCGCAGATGCCTGAAGCGACGGCCGTCTCGAAGAGGTAGCCTGAAAGACGGGTGTCCTTGCCGACGACGATCCTGGGCACGTGCTTCACGCGTTGTCCGGCCTGGTACGCGATCGCGGCGCCTATGCGAAAGGCCACCTCCGGTGTCATGTCCCCGCGGTTGGCGAGGCCGCGAATGCCGTCGGTTCCGAATAGTTTGCGACTCATGCTTGCCTCAGGGCTCCCAGGTGATGTCGATGCTCCAGTTCGACGGTGGAGCGAAGGTGCCCGTGGTCACGAAGTTTAGTGGCCAAAGAGCTTCGATCAAAAAACCAGGGCGCTGGGCCTGCGCGGTCGTGTTTGGGCCGCCCTCGCTGCGCCGCGCTACGAACTGTCCTTCGACGTACAGCCCACGGATCGGAACGTTGTCGGGAAGCACGCTGTCCACGTTGAAGCCGACTTGTACGGCGGTGTCACCCTCAGCGTCGTCGACGGAGGCTTGTCCTTGGGTGATTCCGAACGTCGGGGCCAATCCTCCAAACTGAGATTGGAGGGATGCGGAGAACAGACCGGCTGCGACGCCGCTCAGGAAGTTCGTCGTGTCCTGGGATGCTTGAGCGGTCGACGCGTTGACCCCGCGTTGTTGACGGGTCGTGCCCGTAACGAGCAGGGCGATCACCTGCGCTTGGCTGGTCGTGGGCACGCTCGACTTGAACTCGATCGTCGGGTCGCTGAGCCGCCCAGAGACGATCACCGTCACGTCATCGTTACTGCCGCGCAGTGAATGGCGCGCGACCAGGTCGACTTTCGCGTCCATCTCGGAGTCCCCGTCGAAGATCATACTGCCGGAACGCACTTCGAACCGTTTGCCGAAGACCTTGAAGTTGCCCGTGTGGAGGGTCACCGTGCCCGCTACGTAAAGCTCTTCGGCCATGCGCGTGTCCAACTTGGCCGTCGCCTCGACGTAGAAGCCCTGGTCTTTGCTTCGGATGACGAGTCGATCCTCGGAGCGCACCTTCAGATTTACGAAGTACGCGCCAGATTTGCGATCCGGCTCGTAGTCTTCGCCGATGAAGAAGACCTCCGGATGTGGTGCGAGGTCTTGTGGGGTCGCCGAGGTTTCCGGGATGTCGAGTACCAGCTTGCGCAGGCTCACCTCTCCATCGAGGCCCTCGTCTTCGAACTTGGCCCTCATCCGAGCGGTTCCGGCGAGCCGCGCGATGATCGAGCCCTCTTGGCGCAGAGGGAAATCCTTCGCTTCGACCACGAAGTCCGCGTCCTTGAGGCGCAGTTTCTTGATCCCAACGCGGCCGTCGAGCGTCGCCGAGCCGTTTGTGTCTGTGACTTCCAGACCCGTGATCGCAACGCCGTCCTCGTCGAAAATTGCGCGTCCCGCCACGTTCTCGAGCGTCTGGCCCACCGCTCGAACGTTGACTCGGCCGTCGGTGAGGTCGACGCTTCCCACGAGCTTAGGGTCCTGCACGCGGCCTTGTGCAGTCACGCTGCCCTGAAGGATTCCTTCAACGTTGACCACGCCGGCCATCCAGGCAAGCACTGCCTGCAGCGGCATCCGGTCGAAATTGGCCTTCGCGTCCACGTCGCCCTTCTTGGCAAGCTCCGGGACCGGATGTTCGCTGTCCCAGATCAGCGGCATTTTCGCCGTAATCTTCGAGGAGCCCCCGTTCCACCAGCGCATGTCCATATCGATGGCTCCAACCCCGTCATGGTACCCGCCGGACACGCGGTTTAGAGAGGGTGGCGTTTCGACAATCGTATTTACCATCCCGGCCCGCCGGCCCGGCTCGAGGCGGCGCGCGCGAAGCTCGTCGGACTCCATCGAGAACGAGAGATCGGGATCATCGCTGAAGAGGCCCGTGGCTTTGAGTTGCGCCGAAAGAACGCCCGCCGCGTACCGACAGAGGTAAGGCAAGTTCTCCATGGGCGCGTCATAGAAGTCCGCGCTGATTTGGGTAACCGGCCATGGGGGAATCTCGGCTTTTCGCAACCAATCGTCGAGCGGCGTCGCCAAAGAGGCCTGCAGGTCGAGTACCTTTGCGTCTCCCACGACGCCGTCCATGGTCAGCTCGGTCACCCCGTTGTCCAGTTGCGCTCTGACCGTTGCGCGAGGGTGCGCTTCGCTCCCGCACAGGCCCTCCGAGGAGTCCGAGAGCCAATCGATGCTGGAATGGAAATCGCCTCGAGTTCGGAATGCGCCGCCTGCGAGCGTGAAGCTCGCTGCGAGCCTAAGACGGTCCGCATCTGGTACGAAGAGCTCGCTGAGCTTCTTTGGGTACGCGCTCAACCGTCTCGGCGGCATACGCACCGAAACTCGCCACGGTGAAGTCGCCAGTGCTTCCACAGCCTCGCTCGGGTTTTGAGCCAAGTTGACCAAGTCGACGAGCAGGCTGCCTTCGCCTTCGATCAGCTCGCCTTCGTCATCCGCCATGCGAACTTGGGCGAGTAGCGCACCGTACTCGTATCGGAAATCCGACGCGAGCTCAACGGGCCCCCAACGGTCGACGATGAACCCCGGGATCTTGATGGTTCCCTTGAATGCAGGTGCATCGATTGGGCCTGAGAAGCGAATGCTGGCATCGGCGTAGCCCCGAACGTTGGGCATGTCTTCCTCCAGAAACAGCTCGAGCAGCGTCAGGTCCATCGCTCCGGTGCTCAGCGTCGTCTCGTAGACGCCTTCGCGCAGCGACTCGGCAACCCCTCCGGGCATGGGGTCCACGAAACCGGTGGTGCTCAGCGTGAAGTTCCCGCGCCCGCCGAAATCGACCTGCGCATCGGCGTCGAGCAGTCCCTTGTCGTAATTGATCAGATAAGCGGCATTGACCGGAGAGATATCCCAGAGCACCGCGTCGGTGAGGGTTCCCTCCGCGACGATCGTCGGCTCTCGGTCGAGGTCGCCGCGAAACTCGAAGTGAAGGTCGACCCCGCCCGAGAAATCTGGTGCCGTTCGCGGATAGAGAATCTTCAACACGGCCAAATCGAAATTCTCGAGGTCGGCGCGGATGTCATCGGGTCCATCGAAAAGCCACACGCCCTGGGCTTCGAGACGCTGCGGTCCATTGCCGATCAAGACCCGATCAAACGAGAGCCCGTTGTCGGGGTCCAGCGTCGCGTTGTTGACCGAGCCCCTCCACGAGAGATCGCCCACGGCGAGCTCGACCTCGTCGACATCGAGTCGATAGACGCCCTCGTTGGCGGCCACGCGGGCTTGGAACTCGGCGCGGCGATCGCCGGGCGCTGTAAACTCGCCGTTCGCCGTATACTCTTTGGGGCCTCCTTTGAGGAGCGCCCGCCCGTTGCCAATTGGGTACCCCGCGACCCGGAGCGCCGCCCCGTCGAGCGCCAAATCCACCTTGGGCTTGAAGGGATCGCCCCAGACCCGCCCCTCGAGGATGAGGAAGTGCGCGCTGAGCGCTCCATATTGAAAGTGATCGAAGCGCACGCGCCCCTTGGCTTCGAAGTCCTCGCGCACCGTTTGGCGAACTCGCAGGTCGAAATCCGCACCGCCCTCGAGCCCGGGCACGAATTGCTCGAAATTGGGATCGCCACTCACCTCGGGAATGTCTCCAACGACGTGAATGTCGGTGATCCCCGCGTACTCCACGCGCCCGTCCAGACGGAGGTCACCGCCCGCGTAATCCGCTTCGACCAAGTCGATGTCGAGCCCGTCGTCGCGCGCTCGGATCTTTGCAAAGAGGGCAGGGAGGTGGATGTTTTCGTATTTGAAGGCCTCCGTTTCGATCTCGACCCCGAGTACGTCTTCGCTCTTGGGGTCGCTGGTCATCTCGATGCGACCCCCCACCGCGACTTCGGGTACGCCGCCGATCACTTTGGCGAGCTCGAGGCGAGGGCTGGCGATCTCGATTCGAGTCACGCCCTCCGTTGGAAGGTCCCCGTTAATTCGTGCACGCCCGCCTGCCGTCTGGACGTCCGCTTGGAGGCGATAGTCCTCCTCAGGTCCCCAAAGGCGCACCCAGCCCGTCGCGTCTCCTTTGAGCGACTCTGCCCAGTCGAAGCCGACCTCGTACAGGGTTTCGGCGCGAACCGGTTCCACGCGAACGAAGAGATCGAGGTCCCAGGGGTCTTCGGCGGCGCTATCTTCGCGCGGTCCGTAGACGAGCTCGGCGGTCAACTTCTCCTCCCCGCGGCTCGCCTCGGCGGTGACCTGCGTGCCTCTCACGTCCGTGTGCACGCTGCCGACGATGTTGTCGATGCTCGCTTCGAACGGGAACGGGCTGACCATGCGGCCCTCGGCCGACCAGACCTCGATCTCGGTAATCCAGTAGAACTCCATTCGGCCCTTCGTGTCGAGGTCGACGACTCGGATATTTTCCAAGCCGAGCAGCTCCCCGGTCACGTCGAGGTTGCGAAGGTCCATGTTGTCGACGATGGCGTGGAAGGGCTCTCCCACCGTGGGCGTTTGGTCGGCCGCCTCGAATGCCGCCAAAAACGTCGGCGCGCCTTCGCCATCGTCGATCAGATCGACCCAGCCATTGGTCAGCTCGGCATAATAGAAACGGAGGCGCCCACGGAGAGCCGCGATCGGATCGATACCGAGCTCCACCGTTTCGCCGTAAATGATCGCTCGGCCATCGGGGTCATAGACGAACGTGTCTTTGACGATCGTATGCCAGAGCCGGAGCTGTGTGATGTAGCCGGCGTGCATGGTTCCGACCATCTGGTCGGAGACGAACTCGTTCAGCATGTCACGACCGATCCGTCGGCCGAGGTTGGTATCCAGGTGAAACAGAACGCTCGAGAGCAGCGAGACGATGGCGAGCAGCGGCCAGCCGAGAAACCAGCTCACCAAGCGGGAGATCCAGCGCATCAGTAGGCCTCACCGATGGTGAAATGGAAGGCCCCTGGGACGCCACCGCGAATGAATCGGAAAATGTTGAACGCGTTGGGTGGCGCATCTCCGCCGACGATTTGCCACTTGGGAATTAAGAAACCGAAGTCGAGACGGATAGGTCCGACCGGGGTTTGGTAGCGGAACCCAAACCCCGCCGCTGCGCGAATGTAGTTAAAGCGCCACACCTCACCTCGATTCACGTCTCCGAAGTCCATGAACAAGGCTGTGGCAAAAGATTGGGTGACGGGAAGGCGCCATTCGATCCCAGCCTCCCATCGGCGAAGACCGCCGTCGTTCCTGGCGTCGACGCCCTCACGGTTTAGCGAATTGATGCTCCCCGCGTCGCCTAGGAAGCCGCCAAAGAAGCCCCGGTGACTGGTGGGTCCGCCGGAGCGGAGGCGGTAGTTCTGCGGGCCGAGCTGCTGCCCGATGAGGTCCAAGCTATTGCGGTCTCGCGAAAATATGAACAT
>CAMYJN010000154.1 GCA_947258625.1 uncultured Polyangiaceae bacterium
AACGCTCTCTTAGCCCTTGGGGACCACTTTGAGAGCCCAATTGCGCGGTACTAATCGTTATGTCGCGTGGGGCGTCGCGGCGGAGAGGGCGTTTGTCTTGCTATGCTCATATAAGAAAGGTTCTACTCGACAAACAACGCATGCATCATCTCGAGGAGATCAAGCTCATCCAGGGCGGAATGGGTGTCTATGTGTCCAACTGGCGACTGGCCAAGGCGGTCGCTACTGAGAAACCCGGAGTGACGGTCGGTACGGTTTCCGGCACAGCCCTCGATGTCGTTTATGTGCGACTGCTGCAACTGGGCGACCCGGGCGGCCATGCCCGTCGCGCGTTGCAGGCTCTCGACGAAGCATTTGGCGTGGTCATCGGCCGCGGCATATGCGAGCGATACCTCGTTGATGGGGGCAAAGCGCCTCGCGCCCGTTTTCGCGCCGCTCCTATGCAAATAGCCCGCACGCTCGACGGCCAACATACCGTTGCCGAGCCGATGGATGGGTCCGCAGATGTGCGACTCAAACTGGATGACGACAGCATCGAGCTGTTGATCGCAACTGGTTTCGCCGAGGTCTGGCTCGCCAAAGAAGGCCACGATGGAAAGATCTTCATCAACTTCCTCAACAAGATCGAGTTGCCTTTAATCTACGCTTTGTATGGCGCGATGCTGGCTGGTGTCGACGGGATCATCGTCGGGGCGGGCAATCCAGAAGGTCTGCCCGCGCTCTGCAGGCAGTTGGCGGAACATGCCACAGTCAGCCATGAGATTTCGGTGCTCTACCGCAAGGCCGGCGAGGAATTCTCGCTTGTATTCGACCCGCAGCGGGTAGCCGGTGGCAAGTTCGCCGCTCGGCATCTGGCGATGCCGGCTTTTCTCGCCATTGTTTCGCTGGAGCGTCTTGTGCAGCTATTGGCCGAGAGTGAAAGTGCGCCTCCCGACGGCTTCATCATCGAGCACCATACCGCGGGTGGCCACAACGCGAATCCTGTCGGCCCGTTGATCAAGGATGACCGCGGCCAGCCCATCTACGACACCAGGGATGAAGCCGACTTGGGAGCGGTCCGCGCAATCGGGAAGCCGTTCTGGATGGCCGGGGGTTATGGCAGCGGACCAAAGCTGCAGGAGGCGCTGGCCGCTGGTGCAAACGGCGTCCAAGTTGGCACAGCGTTCGCTTTGGCCGAAGAATCGGGCATGAAGCCGGAGTACCGGTCGGCGATACTGTCGGCGCTCAGAGACGGCGTCGACGATGATAACTTGGTACGCACGACCACCTTTTCACCGACTGGCTTTTCGTTCAAGGTCGCTCAGCTCCCGGAGACGCTGTCCGATGACGACGTCTATACGAGCCGGCGGCGCATTTGTGACATCGGCATGTTGCAGCAACCTGGCTTCAGCAAGCCCGACGAACATGGCCAGCGTACGCTCTTTCAGCGCTGCCCAGCTGGCCCCATCAATACCTTCCTCAAGAAACGCGGACAGGCGCGCAACACCGACGAGCGGCGCTGTCTGTGCAACGGACTGCTAGCCTGCGTTGGGCTCGGTCAGGTGAAGGAGTTTGAGGGTGAGCGGGTGGAGGAACCTGCCATCGTGACCCTGGGCAACCATCTCGAAGGCGTGCGCCGCCTATCACGTCAAGGCCAGACGCCTTACCACGTTCAGGATGTCGTTGCGGATATTCTGGGGTAGGCGCCCGTTGGGCAGCTCTGGGAACATCCGGTTCAAGTCTCCGAGGACACGCTGAGTGTTTTGGTAGTCAGCGCAATTCGCCGCGCAGCTGAATGGGCTCCCGCGCATCTTGCATGCAGCCGATCCGTTCGGTGGCGACGACGACTTGGTCCCAGGACATGGAGCTCGGGCCTGAGTCGACGTAGAAGTCGAGCCAGATCCAGTTGAAACCCAAATCCTCGCTGTCTCTCCAGTTGAAGCCTGGGAACGGGTCCCCGTTGGGGTCGGGGCCCCACCAGCCGCCGCCCATGCGATCCATGTTGGGCGAGCCTTCGCGCAGATGCTGGACCAACTGGTCGTTGATCCACACTGCGAACTCTCCGTTGCTTTGGCCGGGCGTGTTCAGCCTGAGCATCAGCTCGAAGCAGCTCCATTCGTCGGAGGCGACACTTGGTCTGGCGCCACGCATCAAGTTGTTTCCGTAGCAACTCGGTGTGGGCATCCAGCAGTCCATCCCTGGCCATTGGGCATATTGATCGAGCTCGAGTCCGTCTCCCTGCGGCTCCAACGCGTTGTGGAAGAAGTCGGACCCATTGGGAGTGATGCCAGCCGTCCCCTGTGGCCATTGCGTCGGTGGATTGAAGCCGCCGAGCCACATGCCCGTGTGATGATAGTCCCCGCCATCGTTGTACTTGGCGTAGTAGCGCACGTAGACGGCACCCTGTTGAGTAGGCAGGTTTTCGTACAGGGTGACACCAGTCACACCATTGCCTTCAGGCACCAGCATCTGAAGAGCTTTGGAGCCGGCAACCGCAGCAATCGGGACATCCGCGCTGAACGACATCGTGTCGCCTCGCGTCACGCTGTCCCAACCCTCCCCCATCGCATCCACACTCGAGTCTTCGAAGTCTTCGTGAAAGATCACGGATTGGTGAGCGTCGATTCCCACGTCGCCTGGGTACGCGACGGAGAGCCCGGTACCGTTCATCGCAGTGCCACCAGCTCCACTGGTCCCGGCAGATCCGCCAGCGCCCGGTATCGCGCCGGTGCCTCCGGGGCCAGTGCGCGTGCTCCCATCGCTACAGCCAAGCAAGGCGCAGCCCAACACGACTGCGAACCCTATCGTGCATTTGTTCCCCATGATCACACGATGACAGCTCTGACCCCAGCCCCCAAAGCCGGCAGCAGTGCCCGTGGAGCTCGTCCGCGAAAGTGGCAAGAGATCCCCTACGGCGACGATCTCGAAAAGGTGAAGCAGGTCGTCACCAACACGCTCGGCGGGATCGAGAACCGAGACCGCTCGCGCGACGTCGAGGTGTTCTTCACTGATTTCGGGGGCAGCTCGATCGATCTAGTCGGCCGGTTCTGGGTCGACTATGAGAGACAACCCGATTTTTTCGATGCGCAGAGTCGCGCGATCGTCGCGATCAAGAAGACGTTCGACACGGAGAAAGCTCTCTGAGCCCAAGCTTTCGTGCCTGGGCAGCTCCAACGCCGCTTACGGGGTACCGGCCTTGCCTTGCACGTCGTCGAACAATGGCGACGCAGCGTCGAGCCAGTTCGGGAAGGATTCGCCCAGGCCGACGAGAATCATCTGCGCTGCGATGGCGGTGAGTAACAGACCCCAGATGCGGGTCTGAACATTCAAGACCAATGGGCCAACCAGGTCTTGAATCCGGTGTCCGAGCAGCAGGAGGACGAGCACGATGACCATCACGCCGACGAGCAGGCCGCCGAGTAGCAAGCGGTCTGACCATTCCTCCGCACGAATGCCAAAGAGGAGTGTCGTCGTGATCGAACCTGGCCCGCGAGAATGGGCACAGCTACCGGGACGACGATGTCACGAAAGCGCGCTTTGGCTTGATCCAGCGCTCCGTCACCGGTCCGTTTGGAGCTCGAGTCGATGTCCACCGCTTGCCCCCGCAGCATTTCGATTCCGATCAGCAGAATGATGATCCCCCCGCCGACGCGAAACGACGGAATATCGAGGGCGAGAAAATCCAGAATCGATTGGCCGAAAAATAGAAACAGAAGAAGAAGCACCGTCGCCGTCCCGGTGACGAGCAGCGCAAGGCGGACTCGAACCGGCCCATCGCAACCTTCGGAGGCTTCGACCCAGATCGGGATCTTTCCGAGGGGATTCACGATCGCAACCATGGCGAGCAGGAAGTTGCGGATGAGGGTGATCTCCATTCGTGGGTTCCGTCGGTCTTTTCCGGGCAGAGCCAGTGTCGGTGCCAGAGTCAGTGCCAGCGCCAGAGTCAGTGCCAGAGTCAGTGCCAGCGCCAGTGTCCGTGTCAGTGCCAGTGACCATGAACAAATAGGCTTCGCTGCTGCATTCTGTTTACCGCTCGGGAGCGTTCGGGCGCAGCCCCTAGCGCGCTAGGTCAACTCCGACCCATATCGCGAACTCGTTCCCGATCCCGTTCTAAGCGGCCCGCGTCGTGCCGCTGGCCTTGCCCGCTTCGTCGACGAAGAGGCGGCGTTCGGCGTTGACGAGCTCGAGCAGCTGTTTCTGGTCGATCAGGCCGGCATCGAGCAGGGCCCGCATGTAGCCGTCGGCGTAGCCGCGGGCCTGGGCCAGGGTGGCGTAGTTCGCTCCGCTGAAGCGGGTCTCGATCGTTTTCCGCACGAGGCCGCGCAGGGTCACCTTGAGCTCGTCTAGGTTCATAGCCGTTCCTTCCTAAGACCGCAGTGTCGGTTTCGCGCGGCCAGGGTCAAGAAAACGGCGGGCTAGAAACAGGTGAGCTCGCGGAAGTCGTGGATTCGCTTCTCGAGGTGATCGCGGCTCAGGTCTTGGAGCGCGCCGGTGCCGACGTCCTGCACGCAGAACGACGCGGTCGCGGAGCCACAGATGACGGCCTGGCGGAGGTCGGTGTGGCCGTTCTCCGAGAGGTAGCCCAGGAAGCCGCCGGCAAACGAGTCCCCGGCGCCGGTCGGGTCAGAGACAGCCTTGAGCGGGTAGGCCGGCGCGCAGAAAATGTCTTCTTCGAGGAAGAGAAGTGCGCCGTACTCGCCCCGCTTCACAATCACCGTTTCCGGGCCGAAGGTACGCAGGGCCTCTGCGACCGCGAGAGGGTGGTGGAAGCCCGTGAGCTGTCGCGCCTCTTCTTCGTTGATGACGAGGATGTCGATGCGCTTGAGCACTTCTTTGAGCGGGTCGAGCGCGGTGTCGATCCAGAGGTTCATCGTGTCGGCGATGACGAGCTTCGGGTTGTCGACCTGGTCGAGGACGTGCAGCTGCAGCTGCGGCGCGATGTTACCGAGCATTACGAACTCGGAGTCGCGGAACGCGGTCGGAATCTTTGGATTGAACTCCGCGAAGACGTTGAGGTCCGTCTTGATGGTTTCCCGCGACGTGAGGTCGTCGGAGTAACGGCCTTCCCAGTGGAAGGTCTCTCCGTTCGCGACCTCGAGCCCGGTCGTATCGATGCCGTGGCCCCGAAGCATGTCGACCGCCTCCCGGGGAAAGTCTTTGCCCACCACGCCGACCAGCCGGACGGGAGCGAGCTGGCTTGCCGCGAGAGACGCATAGGTCGCCGACCCTCCGATGACCCGATCGTGCGAGCCGAGGTGATTGTGAATGGTGTCAAATGCGACGGAACCGACGACGAGAAGCGATGACATATTGGCTTTCAGGGTACGTATTTGCAGATGAGGGGCCACAGCTTTTCACGGGCGGCCGCCGACATCGGATCGGGGCTGCTGAGGATTGCGCCGGCAAGCGCCGAGGTGGCAGGGCATTTCGCAGGATCGGGCACGGACAGGGCAAGCTCCAGAATGATTTCCTTGGCTTTCGCGACGTTCTTTTGCATCACCGCCAAGACGGCGTCGACCGAAACCGCATCGTGCACCTCGTGCCAGCAGTCGTAGTCCGTCACCATGGCGAGCGTCGCATAGGGCAGCTCGGCCTCTCGTGCGAGGCGCGCTTCGGGGAGATTCGTCATGCCGATGACCGACACGCCCCACGATCGATAGAGCTCGGACTCGGCACGGGTCGAAAACTGCGGGCCCTCCATGCTCAAGTAGACTCCGCCCCGGTGCACCGTCGCGTCGGCTCTTTGTGCCGCGTCCGCCAGGGCCTCTGCGAGCTGCGCGTCGATCGGGTCCGCGAAACCGACGTGCGCCACCACACCGTCATCCTCGAAATACGTATCAATGCGATTGCGGGTCCGGTCGATGAACTGGTCGACGACGACCATGTCTCCCGGGTGGATGTGCTCCTTCATCGATCCTACAGCCGAGATGCTGAGGATCTGCTCCGCGCCGGCCATTTTGAGGGCGAGGACGTTCGCTCGGTAGTTGACCTTGTGCGGGGGAAGACGATGCCCGCGGCCATGCCGGGGAACGAAGAGCAACCGCGTGGTTCCGATCGTTCCGACGACGATCGAATCGGAAGGTGCGCCAAACGGCGTCGCCATTTCCACCTCTTCGACGTTCGCCAGCTGCTCGAGCTCGTAAAGCCCGCTCCCTCCGATGACCCCCAGCGTGCGTTGAATTTCGCTCATCGGTCGTAGGCCTGCCTCATCACGACCACCGTGTTGACTTCACCGGCGCGAAACACCTCGAGCTGAACCGTCGAACC
>CAMYJN010000155.1 GCA_947258625.1 uncultured Polyangiaceae bacterium
CAACGCACGACCAGGGCGTGGTCGCCGTCCTTCGGCAGCGCGCGAACAAGTGGAAGGTCGAGCGGATCGACGCGAAGAAAGACACCTTCGTTCACGAGATCGAGATCGGCGATCTCGATAAGGACGGCACGCTCGAGGTCTACGCCACGCCGAGCGAGCCGAACAAGCTCGACGCCGAGGCGCAACACGGCGAGGTGGTGCGCTATGTGCCCAAAAAGGGTGAAGGCCCCACCATCGTCGCGGACCTCGGCAAGCGGCACGCCAAGGAGATCCATGTCGGCGACGTCGACGGAGACGGGACCGACGAGCTCTACGTCGCGGTCGAGGCACTCACGAAGGGGCGCGGCTCGACCTTGCAGATCGTCGAGCCGGTGGAGATCCGCCGCTACGACGCTGCCACGGCGCCGGACGCCAAAGTGATCATCGCGACCATCCCCGACCGGCTCTGCCGCTTCTTGACGGCAGGCGACGTCGACGGGGACGGAAAGAAGGAAATGGTCGCCGCCTCGTTCAGCAAAGGCCTGTGGCTCCTGCGCCCCGGCAAGGATCCGAAGTCCGAATGGGGCGTCGAAAGCATCGACCGCGACTCGGGCGGCTTCGAGCACGCCGCTCTGCTGACCGACCTGGACGAAGACGGCACCGACGAACTCTATGTCGCGGCCGACGTCCAGGGCGAGCTTCGCCGCTACGTCTGGCGCCGCGGCCGCGCCAAACGCGAAGTCATTCTAAAGCGAGACATCCCGATGTCCCGAATGACCTGGAACATCATGCCCGCCCCCAAATCCATCGTGGCTCCGTAGCGGGACCAACCAGACGATCGAAGAACGCCTCGCGACGGGCGTGCTCGGGAGCGTACCGGGACGCGACGGAACGCGACACGGGAGTTCAACGGACGGGGCGGCTCAGGCGCTCGCGTGGGGGCGGCGGGGTGGGGAGCGCGGGTCCGTGCTTCCCGCTATCGCCTTCTCACGCGGACGTACGAAAAGTGTTTCGTGGGAGGATGAACCCTTCATCCCCACCCCGCCGCCCCCACGCGAGCGCCTGACTCACACGCCGCCGAACCCCCGCATCGCGTTCCGCCGCGCCCCTCCATCCATATCCATTCAATAGGAGAACGGCTCGGGATGGGCAGCACAGCGATTGGGTCGAGCCTAGCCGTGGGTCGTCTTAGGGAATAGGGGGCGAGTGGGTCCCAATCGCGAGCACGCCCGTCGCGAGCTGTTCTCCGATCGTAGGCTTGACGCTGCGGGGGGGACGTGTGCGTCCGCGGCTACCCCGGCATCAACCGCGGAATCAACTCCGCGAAGTTGCAAGGTTGGTAGCGGATGTCTAGTTGGTATCTGAGAATTCCGGTCCAGGCGTCTTTGCAGGCGCCGGTCGAGCCTGGCAGCGCGAAGAGGTACGTGCCTCGTGCGACGCCGGCGCAAGCGCGCGACTGGATCGTCGAGGTGCCGATGTGCTCATAGCTCAGCGTGCGGAACAACTCTCCGAAACCAGGAATCGGTTTTTCCCAGACCGCTTCGAATGCCTCGGGTGTCACGTCGCGGGCGGTTACGCCAGTGCCGCCGGTCGCGAGGACCACCTCGATGTTGGGCTCGTTCACCCAGCGCCGAAGCTGGACCTCGATGCGCTTGCGGTCGTCGGGGATGATCACCTTGTCCATCACTTGATGGCCGGCTTCGAGCGCGCTCTCGACCAGGTATGCACCCGACTTGTCGGTCGCTTCTGTGCGCGTATCGGAAACCGTCATCACGGCGATGCGCAGACCTTTGAACGGAATCGATTCGTCGAAGCTCGCTCCCCCCATCCTACGCCCCAATCTCCGCGCTCAGGGCGGCGGCCAGCTTCGCGCCCTCGGTTGGGTCGAGCTTCCCGGGCGCCCATTCGATCACCAGCCCCTCGCTGACGCCGGGCTTCGGAATGATGTGGAAGTGAACGTGGAACACGGCTTGGTGCGCCATCAGGCCGTTGTTTTGGAGGATGTTGAACTGGTCGGCGCCGGTGACGGCCTTGATGGCGCGGCAAAGCCTCGGCAACACACGCCCAATCGCCGCCGCCGTCTCGTCCGAGAGCTGGTCCACGGTGGCCGCCTCTTCTTTCGGAATCACCAGCGTATGCCCATAGCTCAGAGGGCCGATATCGAGAAACGCAAAGACGAGGTCATCCTCGTAGACCTTGTGGCAAGGGATGTCCCCGCGGAGAATCTTGCTGAAGATCGTGTCCGCCATGGGCCGGAGCTTATACCGTCTTAGGTGAAGCGACCAGATCGGGGGACTTTACGGAGGCAACGCGCCGCCCTAGGCTCGCGCCCATGAAGAATCTGAATTCCTTTCTTATTCTCGCCATGCTCCTCGGCTGCGGCGATGGCGATAGCGCAGGCGGCCAGGACTTCTCCCCGGACCCTCCCCTCGTGATCGGGGGTGATGAACGACCGGCAGAGGTGGCCATCCCCACGAACTACGATCCCACGGTCCCCCACCCGCTCGTCATGGTCCTTCACGGCTTTAGCGCCAATGGACTCCTCGAGACGACCTACCTTCAGCTCTTCAATTTCGTCGACGAAAAGCAGTTCGTGCTCATTTACCCGGACGGAACCCTAAACGACCAAGACCAGAGGTTTTGGAACGCGACCGCGGCCTGCTGCGACTTCAGTGATTCGGCGGTGGACGACGTCGGATACCTGAGCGGGCTCATCGAAGAGGCTGAACAGACGTACAACATCGACCCGAAGCGCGTCTACTTGGTCGGCCACTCCAACGGCGGCTTCATGTCGTTTCGAATGGCGTGCGAGGCGTCCGAGCTCATTACCGCGATCGTAAGCCTCGCGGGCTCCACCTTCGACGACCCGGCCGACTGTGCCCCTGCGACAATTCCGGTCAGCGTGCTCGCCGTCCACGGAACTGCGGACGGCACCATCCCCTATGACGGCCTGCCAGATCTGTATCCGGGAGCGGTCGAGACCGCGGAGCGCTCCGCGGCCGCCGGCGGCTGCGACGTGGGCTCCCCAACCGACGAGGGCTCGGTCGACCTGGTCCCCGGCATCGACGGCACGGAAACCGACATGGTCGCGTACTCGACCGGCTGCGACGAGGGCATCGACGCGGCGCTCTGGACGATCAACGAGGGCAGTCACATCCCGGCCTTTTCGACCGAGTTTGCCGACATGACGACCGACTGGCTCTTCGGACACAGCCGCTAGGCGGGCATCGATGTCACGCGCGCTTGCTTGGACCAGAACCGGCGCACGGGCAACGGCAAGCGGGCCGCCTTCACGTTCCGCGCGGCGTCGAGCCAGTCGTCGATATAGGCCCGATGATCGCGCCACATTTGATTCGGATCGGCCGAAGGCTGAAGGCATTCGTCTTGAAAGCGCTCACGGTCGTCGGCGAACGTGACCCGTCGCTCGTGGTAGTTCGCAAGACACGCTCGGTGAAGGCGTTCGTGGGCCCACCAGAGCTCTCTCGAGTCGAAGCGAACGTCATCGACCGCGTGTGGCGGCAACACCTTGGAATCGAACGGCGCCGGCTTGAACACACTCAGGCAAGGGGACGACGTACCGGTGCCCCAGACCGTCGGCCCCGCTGCATCGAGGCACGCGATGATCGAGCTGGTGGTCTGATCGGAGGCTCGCGTCGGCAACCAGGACGCATGGGCGCACGGCGACTCGCTGCGCAGCCCCCTCCCCGGCTCCAGCCCGCCGTGATCGCTCAGCGCCACGATGAAGTCCCGGGCGTGGGGCTCGAGAATTCCCGACAGCGAACGTCGCGTGCAGGCGCGACGAATCCCGGCGCCACCGATCAGGGACATGAAGGGGTCGGAAAACGCGCCCGCAAAGCTGAAGCCCTCTGCAGACTTCACCCAGCCCCGACTTCGCGCGAGCTCGTAGGCGCCGCCGTGGACCCGGTCGAAATCGGTTTCTATGGTGAGCGCGTTGGAGATCGTGTGAACCCCTTGGACGCGTTTGGCGGCCCAATACTGCCCTGCGGTCTCGAAGACCCAGGCAGTCGAAGGATCCGCCACGATGAACGAGCTGTGGTAGCGGAACGACCGATGTCGGTGTCCCATCGGGCCGCCTTGGGTGAAGCGCTCGGTGAGCTCGATGAGCTGCGCGAGGGCATCGTCGGCGGTTCGGCAGGTCGTGAGCGCGACGCGCTGCAAGTCCATCCCGGTGTACCCGGCTTTGGGAACGGGCAAGCGAGTGAACACGGCTTCGTTTCCGATCGCAACGCCATGGTGGTTGACGCCCATCTCGCAGCCCCACATCCAGGCAGGCCGGCTCAGCAAGAGCCGCACATCGCTCGACGGGTCCGGCAGGCCCTCGGGCGCGGTGTTCGGCGAGGTGCCGTCGTGACATTCGAGAAACTGGGCCTCCGTCGGCTCCCTATCGCTGTTCTTGGCAAACCAGACGGGCCCGATTTCGGGCACTACCACCAAGGAGTCACACACGCCTCACCGTACCACGCCCGAACGCGACAATGGGGACGGTTCCCCTGTTTCAGTCCTCGTCCGTGAAGGTGCCGTGGCGGCCTTGGCCTTGTTGGAAGCGGGTGGCGCCGGCGACCGTTTCGCCGCTCTCGATGGTTTCGATGCCGAGCTGGAGCTCGTTCCGCATCGCTTCGCCTTCGGGCATGCCCCATTGCTCGATCGCGGAGCGCCGGTCGCTACGCATGCAACGCTGCGGGTGACGCGCGATTTCATTGGCAAGCTCGATGGCGCTGTCGAGCGCCCTGCCACTCGGAGCGACGCGATTGGCGAGTCCCATCAACGCGGCCTCTTTGGCCGGCACGGGACGGCCGGTTAGGATCAGGTCCATCGCGCGGCTGTGGCCGATCAGGCGTGGCAAGCGGATCGTGCCGAGGTCGATGAGCGGCACCCCGAATCGGCGACAAAACACGCCAAGCACCCCGTCTTCGGCGACGACGCGCAGGTCGCACCAGAGCGCAAGCTCGAGCCCGCCGGCCACCGCATGACCTTCGATTGCGGCGATGACCGGCTTGCCGAGGCGCAGCCGGGTCGGGCCCATCGGCCCGTCCGCGTCTGGGGAGAAGTCTCGCTGCTCGCCCGCGGCGACGGCTTTGAGGTCGGCGCCGGCGCAAAACGTCCCCCCGGCTCCCGTCAGCACCGCAACGAGCGCCTGCTCATCCTGCTCGAAGCGCCGAAACGCGGCCGCAAGCGCGCGCGCGGTCGGCACGTCAACGGCGTTGCGCACCTCAGGGCGATCGATCGTCACGACGGCAATGCGATCACGAAGCTCGTAGCGAACGCTCAAGGGTCAACTCCGGAGGTGATACTCGGTCGCGTAATAGGTTTCGGTCTTCTTCATGTCGAGGAAGCCGTTGATGTCCTTTGCGACGCGCAGCATGTTGGGCACCATCTTGAGCCCTCCACCGAAGAAACGAGTGGGGTTCAAAAGATCGCGGCGCGTCCGGCAGGCCTCGATGACGATCCCGTCGGAGTGCTCCGACCCTTCGATCAACGGCTCGCGGATGACGTTGCGCTGGTAGTACCAGAGCGGATGGATTTGCAGAGAGAGGGGCGTGTGCCCATCGTGCCAGCGCGCGATGAACTCCTGGGTCGAGACGCCCGCTTTCTTCTGGAGCATCGTGAGCAGGATCGGCGACGGCGTCGGCTCGCCGTCAGGCCAGGATTTGTCGTAGTTGACCGGATAGGCCTCCTCGACCGCGTATCCCGAAACCGAGGTCGCCGCGTCTCGCAGCACATCGGTAAACCGGGACGGGTCGTCTGAGTCGCCGTACACGTTGAAGATCGCGATCGGCTGATCCTTGAATGGGAACAAGCTGAGCTTCGGCGGCGGCGCCTCGGTCACCGTCAGCTGAAGCTTCGACGGCCCGAGACTCAACAGGCGTTGGCCTAGATCCTGACGCATGCGCGTGGCCCAGGCCGCGTGGCTCTCCCCGTTGCCACGCAAGACGTAGATCCATTTCCTCGCGCTCATCTAGGCGGTTCTAGTCTGCGCTTGGATCGACGGCAATCCTTTGCGTCGTTCAGTACCTCCTCGACGAAACCGACGCCCAAGACCTGTGCATCCCCGACGAGCTGCCCTAGAGACCCGGGATGCACCCAAAGAAGAAAACATGGCTCGCCATCAACGCCGTTGGTGGCGCGGCCGTCCTCGGAAGCTACGTTCACGGGTTCATGACCCACCCGGAGACGCGGAATGCGCTCTGGGGCACGATTCCCGCGGAGCTGCAGGCGGTCTACGGCGTCACCATGTGGCTGGCCGC
>CAMYJN010000156.1 GCA_947258625.1 uncultured Polyangiaceae bacterium
AGCGGCTGACCGCCTTCCCGATCTTGTATGATGCGAAGAGCCGGATGGTTTCGGTCGTCGCCGCAGACATGACGGACGAGGATGTGCGACAGCAAATGACGTTCGCTACCGGTGCGCGAGGCGTACACGTCTACGTGGCTCGGGAGGCTGCCATTCGCGCGGCCATCGCCAAGCATTACGACCAGGACAACCAGCCGTTCGAGATGCTGTTGAGCGGCGCCTCGTCGCGCGAGGTCCGCTCGTCGCCGGATTCCGATCCCGTACCCGGATGGGGTCAGGTCTTCGAGGACAAAGACGGGCTTCTGGTCCGTCGCCGCAGGAAGCAGTCACTCGAAGGGGAACAGTCCGCCAACGATCAGCTAGTCGAGTACGAGGTCGATGAGCCGTCGCCGCAGACGCAACCGAAGATTCCAGCAGGTCAGACGCTCATCGAGCAGCTGTCGGCGCCTGAGGAGGGCGGCGACCTTGCAGTCGGCCCAGAAGTCTACCTCGAAACCCTGAGCGTGCTCGTGACGCTGATGGAGCAGCTCAATCCCGATCGAGGTGCGCACTCGATGAGAGTTGCGCGGATGTGTCAGCAAGTGTGCGAGCGGATTCGACTCAGCAAGGCCCAGGTCCAAGGCATCTTAGTTGCGGCGTACCTGCACGATGTGGGCGTTTCGACCGAATCGCACGCCACGCCCTTCGATGTCGCGCACGACGAGAGCAAACACGATATGGCGCGCCGATTCTATAGCGCGCCGCTTCGAATTCTGGAGTCGGTCGACCTTGCCAAGACGGCGGTCGATGCCCTTCGGCACCGCTTCGAGCGGTTTGATGGCAAGGGTCTTCCGGAACGCCTGAGTGGAAAGGAGATTCCCCTCGGCGCCCGGATTCTCGCCGTTGCAGAGAGCTATATCGATCTGACGCAGAGTAAGGCCAACGGGCTCGGGCGGCGCGTCTCCGCCGAAGAAGCCTGCGACGCGCTGGAGCCTCACAAGGGAACGAGCTTCGATCCGGCGGTCGTCGATTGGTTGCGCCACATCGTCCTCGACGACGGGCTCAGCACGCAACTCATGTCTGCGCGCCATCGCGTCCTCATCGTCGACCCGGACCCGGAAGAGACTTCGGTCCTCGAGGTTCAGTTTGCCGGTCAGGGTTACGACGTCAGCATCGAACGATCGATCAAGGGTGCGCTGAGTTGTTTGGACACCGACGCGTACGACGTTGTGGTGAGCGAGGTGAACCTAGCAGACGGTCAAGGTTTCGAGCTTCTCGAGCTGATGCGCAAGAACGCCCACACCCAGACGCCGTTGATGTTCGTCACGTCCGAACGCGCACAGTCTTCGGTCAATCGCGGCCTCGAGCTCGGAGCGGCAGACTACGTGGTGAAGCCCACGTCGGCCGCAGTGATTGCGGCCAAGGCAGGTCGAATGATCGCGAACAGCCAAGCGCAGAAGCCCGGCGGCCGTGGCGTTTCCGGCTCGCTCCAGGAAATGGCGCTCCCCGACTTGATTCAGATCATCGCCAATGGTCGAAAGAATGGGATCCTGAAGGTTCGCAACGGCGCGTCGCAGGGTGAGCTGATGTTCCAGGACGGCTCGATTCACGACGCGCGCTTCGGCGAGCTTTCAGGGGCTGAGGCCGTCTATGGAGTGCTTCGGCTCACGGATGGGGATTTCACCTTGGAGCCCCAAACCGCGCCCGTACCGGACGTCATTGGGATTCCGACGCACCACCTCTTGCTCGAAGCGATGCGTCGGCTCGACGAAGAACAGCGCTAGCACCCGTCAGGTGTTCAGCGCTGCGCCAGTTTGAGCCAGGCACGCCCTGGGATATGCTGTCGAGGTGCGTCTGTGCCATCAGTGCGGCGCGTCGGTGGAAGATGCCGCGCGTTTTTGTTCTGCCTGCGGCGCGCCCTCTGACGAGCAAGAGAGCGGCGGTGGCGCGGACCCACTCGTCGGCCGCATCGTCGGTGGAACCTACCTTCTGCAAGAGGTCGTCGGTGTCGGGGGCATGGGCCGCGTCTACAAGGCCGAGCAATCGACGCTAGGGCGGACCGTCGCGGTCAAGGTCATCCACCCGCATCTGCTCGGCGACGAGCAAACCGTCGCGAGGTTCTATCAGGAGGCGCGCGCTTCGAGCCGCCTGAATCACCCGAACAGCGTGAGCATCATCGACTTCGGGCGGACCGACGATGGGATTCTCTACCTCGCCATGGAGTTCCTGAGCGGCAAAGACTTGGCGCTGGTGATGCACGAAGAGGGGCCGCTCGAGGTCGATCGGATCTGCAAGATCCTGATCAACACGCTCGATGCGCTCGGCGAAGCGCACGAGCTCGGCATCGTCCACCGAGATCTGAAGCCGGAGAACATCATCTTGCGTCCACTTCGATCGGGGGATGACCTGGTCAAGGTCGTCGACTTCGGGCTTGCGACCATCGTCGGAAAAGAAAGCTCGATTACGAAACCTGGCCTGGTCTGCGGCACGCCGGACTACATGTCTCCCGAGCAGGGGCGCGGTGATGGTGTGGATGGGCGCGGCGATCTCTACGCGCTGGGCGTGGTGCTTTTCGAGCTCCTGGCGGGGCACCTCCCGTATATCGACGACACGCCCACCCGGGTCGTCTTGAGGCACATCAACGACCCGATTCCCGACCCACGCACAGGGAATCCACCACGTGAGGTGCCGGATCGATTGGCGGACGTGACCATGAAGGCGCTCGCGAAAGATCCTAACGATCGCTTTCAAGTCGCTCGAGACATGCAGCAGGCGCTGCGCGGCGCCCTCGAAGATACGCTGATCCTTCGGGCCTCGGTCGTTCCCTGCCCGAGCTGTGGCGCTGCCACGTCCCCCGCCCAGAACTTCTGCGGCGAGTGCGGCGCTCGGCTTGCCGGGCCCGAGGCCGCTCTTGGCAGCAGTCGTTCCCTCCGCCCGTCGTTCTATCCGGCGCTGGGCTCGCAGCGGCTCTTCGTGGGGCGCGAGAATCAACTTCGCCAGATTCGGGAGCATCGTCATGCGGCCACGCAAGGGGCGCATTGGGTTCACGTGTTTGGCGAACCGGGCGTGGGCAAGACGCGGTTCCTCACCGAGATCGCCGAGGTTGCTGCGGCCGAAGGTGACCTCGTAATCGGCGCCGGCGCTCATTCGACCGGCTCTCCGGTCCCATACTCGGCGATTCGGACCATCTTGGCCGAGCTCCTCGAAGTCGATGATTCGGAACTGGCGAGGATGGCCCTTCGTCGAGATGAATTGGGGTCGGCGCTGGCAAGCGCGGGGGTTGACGAGGTGATGAATCCTGCGGGCCTACTCGGCGGAGACGGCCGATCCAGGACGGGCGCCGTGGCCGAAGCATTGGCCTCCGCGGTGCGCGGCGCTCGCGCGCGGGCATCGAGTGGACGTGTGATGTTGATCGTCGATGACCTCTCGTACTGCGATGGGCTCACCCAGCGCACCATCGTGGAGCTCTCGCGTGCACTCGGGACAGAGCCAGTGCTCTTGGTGACTGCTGGTGACGGCGATCGAGGCATCCTCGCGGATGAAGCGATTCATCTCGAAGGTTTCGACACAGAGCAGGCCGAGCAGTTCTTGGCGGGGTCGTTCCATCTTCGCTTGGTATCGGGGCTCGACAAGCTCACCGAATCGGTGGGCGGTCAGGTTCTGCCGCTGCACCTGGAGCAGTTGGAGGCGCTTGGTGTTACCCCGGACGACGGACCGTCGCCGCGCATGGCCGATGCAATCGCCCAGCGCATCGAACGTCTCGAAGTTGATGCCCAGCGCCTTCTCCAAGCCGCCGCAGTTCTCGGCCGAACCTGCGATCTGGACGCCCTACGCCGTGTCTCGGAGAACGACGAGCTACAGGGGCTCGACGAGCTCGCCGGAAACTCGCTCGTGCAACTCGATGGAGGCAGGGTGAGCATCGTCCATCCCTTCATCGCGGACCTCGTCGCTGCGTCGATTCCGGCCGAGGCACGCCGCGCGCTTCATCGCCGCGCCTTCGAAGTCTTGAGCGAGCTTCGAGCGCCTCAGGAGGTGCGTGCCGTCCATGCGTACAGTGGTGTCGACCCGGTGACCAGCCTCGTCGTCCTCGAAAAGGCCGGCGATGCTTCGATGAGCCGTGGTGATCATCTCGGTGCGGTTTTGCAGTACCGGCGCGCGCTCGAGCTTGCTCGGCGCCAAACCTTGGAGAGCGGCGATACCGTCTACGACCGAGCCATCGCCACGTTCAGCAGAAAGCTTGGAGAAGCGCTCGCTCGATCGGGCGATGCCTCCGGTGCGGACGGTGTGCTTCGCGAGGCGCTCGACCTCACCGCGCCCAACAGCGCCGACCGCGCCAAGATGCTCTTGTCCTTGGGGCGCATTGCCGCGCGTCGGGACCGGCCTCGGGATGCCATGCGGCAGTATGGCCAAGCGCTCGAGCTGGTCGCCGGCGTCGAGCCGTCGATCGAATCCCATCTGCAGGTTGCCATTGGCCGCATTCGCCGTATCGAAGGCGACCCGCAGCATGCTGCCAACGCCTATCGGCGCGCGCTCGAGCTCTTCAACGAAATCGGCGCGACCGGCGACACCATCTCGCGCGCCCGACTCGAGCTTGCCGATGCGCTGACCGCGGCCGGTGATCATGAAGGTGCCGCCCACGAGCTTGCGAATGTGGAGCGAGACGGGAGGGCGAAAGGTGGTTCGAGTCTCGTGGCGCGCGCCGTGGGAATGCTCGGCTCGATCGACGAGCTGGCCGGTCGAGCGCGGGACGCCCAGACGCGATACGAGGAGGCCGCGAACTTGGCAGCAGAGGCGGGTGATGCGCCCGGTTATCGGCGCTGGCTTTCGGCCAGCAAAACGCTCCGGGCCAGCATCTAGCACTCTGCTATGCTCCGCCACATGCGGCGCTGCTGGTGGATCTGCGTTCTAATTGCTGCGTTTGGCTGCAACCCGCTAGGCGAGTTCAGTACCGGTGAGGGGGAAATCTACCGGGGCGACATCGTCGGTGTGAACGACCCGCTCAACTGTCCCGACGGGATTGACTGCTCATTCATTCGCAGAGGCTTTCCCTACGGCGTGACCCTCGAACTCACGTTCGATCCCGAGCGGCAGTACGAGAACCCAGGCACGATATCGACCAGCGGCGAACCCTGTGGCTCCACGTTCTCCGATACGCCGCTGCTTCCAATTCCGGCGCTGGCGCACGATCAGCTCGGACTTTACGAGTTTCCGGGGAGCGGCAGGCTTCGGAACTACATGTTCGTCGCGCGTCCCGATTCAGGCCCTCTTGCCGGGCGGGACGTGATGGTGTTTCTCTCGCTCCTTCGGGGCGGCAACATTGAGGTACGCTTGGTTGCCGGCCCCGGTCTGGAAATTTGCGACCCATCCGATTGCGGTGTCATCGATGCCGGGGCCTGTGACTACTTCGGTGTCTTCGGGCTCGGCAGAGAGAAACTCTGATGCGCGTTCTTGGTATCGAAAGCTCCTGTGACGAAACGGCTGCCGCGCTCGTTACCGACTCGGGCGAGGTGTTGGCCGATGTGGTGGCGAGCCAAGTTGCCATGCACGGGCCGTACGGGGGTATCGTCCCAGAGCTCGCCTCACGGGCTCACATGCAGGCGATCATTCCGGTCATTCGTGAAGCGCTCGCCAAAACACCGGGTGGGCTCCAAGGCGTCGACGCAATTGCCGTCACGCAGGGCCCAGGTTTGGTGGGCTCGCTGCTGGTCGGTGTCCAAGTCGCGAAGGCCCTCGCCTGGAGTATCGGCAAGCCGCTCGTCGGCGTGAACCACTTGGATGGCCACCTCTTGGCAGTCTATTTGCGAAGGCCCGGAGAAGATCCGCCCAAGTCAGGGCCGGCGATGCCGTTCGTGGGCTTGCTCGTGAGCGGAGGGCACACGGCGCTCTACCGAATCGAAGGTTGTGGTGACATCGCGCTTCTCGCGCAGACTCGAGACGACGCCGCCGGCGAGGCCTTCGACAAGGCTGCGAAGCTTCTCGGTCTTGGTTACCCCGGAGGCCCCGTGATCGATCGCCTGGCTGCCCGTGGAAACGCCGGGGCCTTTTCCTTTCCCCTTCCGATGGCGTCGCGCAAGACCTTGGAGTTCAGCTTCTCGGGCCTGAAGACGGCCCTAGCACGCCATGTTCAACAGCACGGTGTCCCTGCCGACGAGCAAGAGCTCGCCGACCTTTGCGCCTCCTTTCAGGGCGTGATCGTCGAGAGCCTCGTTCGGAAGGCGATTCTCGCTTGCCAGCGCGAAGAGCTCGGCCGGCTGGTCATCAGCGG
>CAMYJN010000157.1 GCA_947258625.1 uncultured Polyangiaceae bacterium
CTACGAACGCAAGCGAGGTCCGAAGGACGATCAGCGCGATGCGTTTCATCTGGCGGAGAGCCTTCGGCTTGGTGCCGTGAGCCCGGTGTACAAGGACAGAGGGCAGCTAAGCGAGCTCCGAGCGCATGCCGATGTGTATGCCAAACTCGTGACGATCCAACCTACGTTGACTCACGAGATCGCAGGATGGGAGGGCGAGCTGTGAGACGCCAGGTGTCCGTTGAGCTCGACGCGCGCGAGCGGAGGTATGCAGCTGCTCCTTGCGGACGCTCAACCGAACTCCCGAACCCAGACTCTGGCCTCAGAAGCGCCCTCAGAACGGACCCATCCCTGGGCCGACGCACAACACGACGACCCGGCGCGTACCGACGAGAGCGGTCGCCCTACGTTTCGGCCAAAGCGCTGTGCACACGGCACATGCACCAAGTGCCCTGAGGAAACACGACGCTGCGTAGCCCAGCACGCCACTTTTCGAGCGCCTCCCGGTAGGCACGCCGAAACGCGCGAAGCTCCGCCACGGCCGCGAAGAACATCTTGTTCTGCCCCCGTCCGACCGCAAAGGTCGGGTTTCGATCTCGGAGCAGCTCAAAGCTCGTCGCCCGCCGATACGGCGAGATTCGACGAACGCGGTCTGCCCCGAGAACGCGCCAGCCACGCTTTCGGATCTCGAGGTGCGCCATGCGCTCTTGGCGCTCGAGCTCTTCTTGGACGGCCTCGCGCAGGGCCTCTGCGCTGTAGCTTTCTTCTAGGCTCGGTGGCAGCGTTAGCGCAAGCGTGATGCGGTCTGGCCACCCGGCGTTCTTCGCGTTGAAGTACGACTTCGGGCGCTTCACGGTCCAGATGCGCCGCCCGAGCTCGTGGGGAAGGACCGTGATGCCGGGCCAGTCGCGCGCATGGCGGACCAGGCCTGCTTTGACCGGGTTGGCCATGAGGTAGGCGAGCTTCTCGATGATGGCTTGCTCGGTCAACAAGCGAACGACCGAGGTTTGCTCTGGCTCCCAGATGGGTCCCTCCCACTTACGAAGCACTTTGGTGCCGAGCGAGACCAAGCGATGGAGGCGCCTGAGGAACTCGGGGTGACGCCCCTGGGTGTCCGTCACGATGAGATGTTCGTGCGTCGACATGAGGATGACGGCGTGCACAAGGATGCCGAACTTTCGGGCGGAGAGAGCGAGCGTGTACAGGTAGAGCTGGCGGATGGCGGAATCGGGACGGAAGAGGTGATGGCGGCGAAGGGTCCGTCGGGTAATCATCACCGTGTCGCCGGGGAGCACGAGACGGGGTTGAGTCATCGAGGGGTGGGAACGCACGAAGTGCGCCAGGATCCCTGGACGTCATTTCAACACGTTGCCCTGGTGCAACTGGCGGATACTGTCGACCTCGGTGACGGACGCCAACCCGGGTGCGGTTGCCCGGTTGCCAGCCCGGTTGCCACACGTTTCGCGTCGCCGCGCGACCCGCCCCTCATCCGGCTGATCTTCACCCGCGAGGATCCGCGCCAGCGTCGATTTCCCCGAGCCGTTGTTCCCGACGAGCCCGATCCGCTCCCCCTGGTGCATCGAGAGATCCACCCCGTCGAGAAGCCGCGTCTCGCCGTACGCCTTGCGCAATCCCTCCGCGACCAAGATGGGCACGCGCCTCCATGTGCTCGATCTCCGACCCTTCTACAAGCCGCGCCCAGGGCATGGATGAACGATGTGCGCTAGTTTTGCGTTTGGCCCGAGTCTCGCGCACGACGTGCGCGTCGTCGGCCCGGAAATGCAGGCGCCAAACCCCTGAGCATTAGAAAGATCAAGCCTTTGGCCTGCTGGCACAGACCTTGCTTAGTCGTGTTCCCGGGAGGTTCCCATGTTCCGGAAGCTAGTTCTTAGTGCGTTGGTGGTGCTCGCCTTCACAGCGGCGGTCTACGCAGGCTGCAGCAGCGGCGGCGATGGTGGTGACAGCGATGCTCCGCAGGCGATGAGCCTCAACGGGGACACCTCCGTGGCGGCTACGGGAGGGGCGGCCATCGGTGTGGACTACGCTCTTGGGTTTGCGAGCGTCATTTCGAGCGCGCTGAGCGCCCTTGCAATCGACGGCGCCCCTGAATCTTCGAGTGCGAGCCTCAAGTTTCTCGACGACCAAGACCTGGGGATCTGTGCAACGGGGGGCACAGCCCTTCTGACTGGGCCCCAGACCAGTGGCTCGGGCGGCTCGGGTGGCTCGGGCGGCTCGGGCGGTAGCGGCGACGGACCTGTCGAGGCCGTCCTGACGCTTGAGGATTGCGAGGGTTCGCCGCTCTCCAGCGCCGCAGTCAACGGAAGACTCGTGTTGACCATCGAAGACCCCGATTACGACTTTGATTCGGCTTCCATGACGTTGGGGTACTCCGCGACGGGATCAGCCCGGTTGGTCGGCCGCACTGACGAAGAGGGCGACGTCTTCACAATTGGTTCCAGCACGGTGCTCACCGGTAGTTCGGCCATGGACGCCGACCTAGTGCTTTCGACCGCCCCACTGGAGTTGATCAGCGCCATGCTAAACTTTGGAACGGAGACGTCCAGCGACCGCATCACAGTCACTGAGGGAGAGGGAAGCAGCGAGCGAACCTTGGAGCTCGCTTGCTTCCGAGTCTCCATCGGTCTCATCGTGGAGCCTCCCTCCGTCGACGCATTTAGCGCAGACGGCGTGCTCAATCTCGACGGCGAGGTCTACACGGTGACCAGCAGCGACGACATCACCTTCGCCACCTCGCCCAGTGGAGTCGCAGCGCCAACGTCGGGAAGCATGAAGCTTACCAGCGGTGACACAGTAAGCAGCGACGGTAGTTGTTTCCCAAGAGTTGATCCAGGAGATACGTCCATCGCGACCGCTTCCTTCGGCTCCGACGGGAGGGTGTTGATCGACACCGAGGCTCCGGGCCCCGAGTGTTTCGAATGCTTCCAATTCTGGGAAGACCTGCTGAAGACGCTGACCGAGGCCGTCGACCCCCAGTGCCCTTCGACTAGCTGCGGCGGCACCGGCGGGTCAGGTGGTTCAGGCACCGGGGGCAGCGGGGGCACCGCAGGAACGGGTGGAGGTGTTGAGTGCACCTTCGACAACTTGGATGAGCTGACATGCATGTTTCCTCCCGACATCTACATATGCACGTCGACTGGGGGTTGGGAGCTGTTCCAAGCTTGCCCCTCGGGCTCCAGCTGTAGTGAGTCCTCCGGGGTGTTTTCCTGTTTGCCCGAGTAGAATCCAATGTCAGCGTCAGCGGCGGACACGTCTCCAGCGATAGTTACGGTGATCTTTGGCCTACAGACTCGAGCCTTAGGGTAGCGCCTCGAATCAACGCGCTGGCGGCGTGCTGGGTGAAGTCGATTCGGATCTCTTGCTCGACGAGGGAGCGTCGAATTCCGCTTCGAGCTGCCACGGGACGCCGCACCATGTAGGCATTGTGGTCGCGAACCTGGTCGCGGGTCAGGGCGTAGAGGGCCAGCGAGATTTGTTCCAGGAGCGCGGCGTCTTGGGCGCCGTGGTGACGCGAGAGCTCATACGTGGAGATGATCGCCTCGGTGAACCCGGCCGCTGCCGGGGCCTGAGGCACCATCAGGGCCCCGAAGGGGTGTCGCGCGGGGTTGCACCAGAGATCCCCTTTGTTTCAACTTCTATGGAAGGAAAAACAAACGCCCTCTACCCGCGGCGCCCCACGCGACACCCCTTCGGGGCCCGCGGGAGCACGTGGTCGATGAGATGCGCCGCACGCTCGGTCATCCGGCGGCCGCCGCAGCTTGGGCAGAAGCCCCGACCCTTGCAGGAGAACGCGACCAAACGATCGGCGCCGCACCCGGTACACCGAAACCGGGCAAAGCCGTGCGCGAGGACGCCGCAGCGAACGAATCGCTGAAACTCGCGCCTCACGAACAAGGGGGTTCCTCGCTGCTCGTCATGTCGGTCGAGCTCCCAGAGGAAGGTCCGGAGGTGCTCGCGGACGACGCCGTGGAGCACGCCATGCTCCGGAGTGCGACGCACGTACGATCGAGATATCGCCTCGCTCGTAGCCGCGGCGTGAAGCTCCACGACCACAGGACGCCATCAAGACTCGTGCCGTGGTCCGCCCCTGCGTTTTCAACGTGTATCAGATAGATCGCTCTCGAGGGAAGTGATGGACGGCGTCGGAAAGATGACGGCCGCCACCCTTGCCACTTGTGTCGCATTGCTCTCCCGGAGGCCCCCGCTGCGAATAAGCCGAAGGCGTTGAGCGCGGCAAGCGGGGATTGAACAACCGCACCCTGATTGGCGTCCGCCACCGTTGCCTGGGGTATCCGCCACTTGGGAAGCGGCAAAGACCTGAAATCACTCGCGGCAGCCCTGGCGTGCTTCGTGCGTACCGGCCATGCATGACTGAGCCCCGCTTCGTGCGCCCAGGCGACACCGTGATGGTCACCCGCCGGACCCTCCGCCGCCACCACCTCTTTCGGCCCGACCCGGCCATTCGCCAGCTCTACCTCTACGTCCTCGCCGTGTGTGCCAAGCAGTTTGGCATCCTCGTGCACGCGGTCACGCTCATGTCGACGCACGAGCACCTGGTCATCACGGATCCCAAGCGGCGCTACCCCGATTTTCTGCGCGACCTCCATCGGCTCGTCTCCCTCGGTGCCAAGGTACTTCGCAAGTGGGAGGGGCCGGTGTGGGATCACGAAAAGAGCTCGGTGGTGCGGCTGCTCACCGAGCAGGCGATGGTGGAAAAGCTCGCCTACGTAATGGCCAATCCGGTCAAGGCCGGCTTGGTGGCGCAGGCGCGAGACTGGCCCGGCGTGACGGTGCTCCCGCACGAGCTTGGGCGGCGCACCTGGGTCATCGAGCGGCCCCGCGTCTTCTTCCGAGCCGACAACGCGAAGTGGCCGGACACCGTCGAGCTCACCCTCATCTTGCCGCCCGTGCTTGCGGAGGCCTACCGCGCCGAGGAGGTGCGTCAGGCCGTGGCCGACGAGCTCGAGCGCCAAGAGCGGGAGGCCCGCGCCTAGGTCAAAGCGCGGGGCTGGCGTATCCTCGGTGCCGCGCGCGTGCGGCGTCTTTCCCCGTATCGACGCGCCACGAGCTTCGAGCTCCTCGGGGACCGAAACCCGACCTTTGCCGTCGGACGCGGACAGCGGAAGGTGTTCTTTCAGGCCGTCGTCGAGCTTCAGGCGTTTCGACGCGCGTATCGGCAAGCGCTCGAGCAGTGGCGTGCCGGGCTCCGAAGCATCGTGTTCCCAGAGGGCACATGGTGGATGTGCCAGGTGCATGGCGCGGTCGGGCAGACGTAGCGGGTCGCCCACAGAGTCGAGCGCTAAGGCCGCGGTTCACCTCGGTCGACGCACGGCTGGGTCTGCAGCCCGAGATGAACCACTCACGTCGAGCGCTGAGACCGCTGCAGATGAGTTGCGCGGGAATCGTCGGACACGAGGGCGACCATCGTCCAGAGGACAAGCGCTTCAGCAGCTCTCCGTCAGCGTGGAGCCGGCCGGTCCCAAGACGTTAACCAGGGGCGGGTTGTTATGTTAGACAGGCAACCCGCGGATCTTTCAGTGCCTCCGCATTCCGCGTTGCACTACCGCCAGTTGGCTCTCGCGCGGACACCGCAGCGTGGTTTCGCTCAATTGGCAGCACGACATCGCGTCGGGATTCGCCGAAAATGAAAAGCTGGAGCGCCGCACCGAGCGGCAGATCGCCATCATTCGCCTGCTGGTGATGTTGCTCAAACTCTCGAGGTTTCGTCTCGATGAGCAGCGCCTGCCTGACGGGACAGCCAAGGCCAGAGTCTTGCGCGCGGTCGACCCCTGTAAGCACGCCCTTCCTCTGAAGACCGCCCTCCGCCTGGTGCGTCTGTCGCCGGCCCGGTATCACGCTTGGAAGCAAGCTGAGAAACGGTGCGAGCTCGATGACCGATCGAGCTGCCCGCCCTCTCATCCAACGCAACTCACCCCCAAAGAGGTGAGCACCATCAAGGAGATGGTGACCGCTACGGAATATCGCCACGTGCCTCTTCGCACTCTGGCCGTCTACGCCCAGAAGTCCGAATCGTGGCCGGCCTCGAGCCCTCGTCACCATCGCACGGCACCCTGACGGCACCGGGCTGTGAAGCCTCACCATGAAATCTTCATAGATTTCAGTAACTTACATAGAAAAGGGACGACCCGGCACGGACGCCAATGGTCCGTTTCGCGGTCTCGCAAAACATCAACGAAAACAACACTTCCCTAATGATCGCGCACGAGTACACGCGTCGCCATG
>CAMYJN010000158.1 GCA_947258625.1 uncultured Polyangiaceae bacterium
ACGAATACGTGCAGGCCGGCACGCTCGTCGCCACCCTGCTCGCAGGCGATCAGATCGAAGTCAGCGTATCGGTTCCTGCATCCATCATTCGCAGCATCAAGAAGGGCGCCGATGCCGTGGCTCGCTTTGATTCGCTCGACGGGCGGGCGCTCAAAGGAACGGTGACCGAAGTCGGCGTGTCGAGTGCAGCTGGCGCAACGACGTTCCCGGTCACCGTGCGGTTGACCGAAGGGCAAGATCAGGTGCGAGCCGGCATGACAGCCGACGTCACTTTCGTTTTGGCCGCCGCGAAGAACGGGCCCAAGTACGCGCTCCCGACCAGCGCGGTCGGTGAAGACCGTGACGGTCGATTCGTGTTCAAAGTCGAACGCGCGGACGACGGGCTCGGCGTCGTGCATCGAAAGCCTGTCGAGGTCGGCCAGCTACTGTCCAACGGCGTCGAGATCAACTCTGGGGTGGAGCCCGGCGACTTGGTGGTCACGGCAGGCGTCAGCCGCATCTATGACGGCCTACAAGTCCGAGTTCCTCCGAAGCCCGGGTCGGAGCCCGCAAACATCGCGCCTCCCGGTCCGAGCGAGCAGGCGCCCGTCGAACCCCCCGAGACGCCATGAGCCTCACCGAGTTCGCATTAGAGCGACGCACGGTCACCGGCACGCTGATCGCCGTTCTCATATTCGCCGGCGTCGGTGCCTATGTGAACGCACCCCGCCAAATGGACCCCGGGTTCATCATCCGGACCGCGATGATCACGACCAATTTCCCGGGCGCCAGTCCGGCGCGCGTCGAGCAGCTGATCACCGACCCCATCGAGAAGGCCGTCCAGGAGATCCCCGAGCTCGACTTCGTCAACAGTGAAAGCCGGACGGGCGTTTCGGTCATCTACGTGAACATCCGCGAGGAGTTCAAGGAGATGCGTCCCATCTGGGACGACCTGAGGCGCAAAGTCGATGCCGTCGCGCCGAACTTGCCCGAGGGCGTCATCGGACCGAACGTCAACGACGAGTTCGGGGATGTGTATCCGATCATGTTCAGCATGACCGGCGACGGCTTCTCGTACATGCAGCTCAAAGACATCGCCGATGACCTCCGCGACGAGCTCTTGCGCGTCGAATCGGTCGCCAAAGTCGACATTCTTGGCGCACAAGAAGAACGCCTCTTCGTCGAGTACAACAATGCCGTGCTGAGCAAGCTCGGGATGACGCCCAAGTTCCTCAAGGACAACCTCCAGCAACGCAACATCATTCAGCCCGGCGGGGAAATCGACGTCGAACGGGAATCGATTGCGCTCGAGCCGAGCGGGAACTTCGCCTCGGTCGACGAGCTCAAACGAACGGTGATTCGGTTGCCGACGAACGATGAGCTGGTCTACTTGGAAGACATCGTCGACATCTACCGTGACTACGTCGACCCGCCCGAAGGGCTCGTTCGCATCGACGGCCACCCTGGCTTGACGCTCGCGATCTCCATGGCCGAAGGGGGAAACCTGATTCAACTCGGAGAACGGCTCGAGGGGTTCTTCCAGTTCATCCAAGAGCAATACCCGCACGGCGTCGACTTCCATAAGACCTACTTCCAGCCCACCATCGTCGAAAAGAAGGTCGGCGATTTCGTCGATAGCGTCGTTCAGGCGGTCGTGATCGTCCTCGTGATCATGCTGCTGACCCTGGGTCTACGGACCGGATTCGTGGTGGCGACGCTCGTGCCGGCCACGATGATCATCGCGATGTGGGTCATGAGCCTTTTCGGCATTCAGCTCGATCAGATGTCGCTTGCGGGCCTGATCATCGCGCTCGGCTTGCTGGTCGACAATGCGATCGTGGTCTCGGAGTCGATCATGGTGCGGATGGCCGGCGGCGAAAAAGGAGTCCCTGCCGCGCTCGCGGCGACTAAGGAGCTCCGGGTCCCGCTCTTGATCGCTTCACTCACCACAGCCGCCGCGTTCCTGCCGATCCGGCTCGCCGAATCGGCCGTCGGCGAATACACGGGCGTGCTTTTCTCGGTGGTGACCATCACCTTGCTGGTCTCCTGGGTGCTGGCGCTCACCATGATCCCGGTCCTCTGCGTGAAGTTCCTGAAACCGAAGAAGATCGAAGAGCCGTTCAACTCGAGGTTCTATCGCTTCTACCGGAGAAGCATTCTCGCGGTGCTACGACATCCCGTTCTCAGCATCGCGATCGCAGTCGTGGGGTTTTTCGCCGGGATACAGCTCTACAATTTCGTTCCGCAGCTCTTCTTTCCGCAGCAGGCCAGCAACTTCTTCATTGCGGAGCTCACCTTCCCGCCGGGCACTTCGATTCGGACCACCGAGGCCATGATCAAGGACATGGATTCGTATCTCGAGAGCGAGCTCAGCGCCGACGAAAACAAAGAAGGCGTGACCCACTGGGCGTCCTTCATCAGCATGAGCCCCCCGCGCTTCACCCTCACCTACAATCCGGACGCCCCCAGGCCTCGCTACTCGGAGACCATGTTCCACACGTCGACGCCCGAGGTCGTCCCCGAGGTGATGGAGAAGCTCGAGCACCACATGACCGAGCGATATCCAGATATCCGTCCGCACATACGGCCGCTCGGCAATGGCCCGCCGGTGCGAAAGCCGATCGAGGTCCGGATCTCGGGGAAGGACGCCGACAAGGTCTTCGAGATCGCCGACCAGGTGAAGCAGTGGCTCAACGACCGCGAAGACACGCGCAACGTCGGTGACGACTGGGGCCCCAAAGTGAAAAAGTTGGTCATCGAAGTGAGCGGCGACCGCGCGCGCCGTGCAGGTATCACCAACGAAGATGTCGCGACCTCGCTTCAAACCTTCTTGAGCGGCTACGAAACCACGCGCTACCGAGAAGATGACAAAACCATTCCGGTGGTCTTGCGATCGGTCGCCGAAGGCCGACGCAACATCGACCGGCTGGCAACCCTGAGCGTCTTTGCCGAAGACGGTAGCTCGGTGCCGCTGACCCAGGTCGCCAGCGGCGAGCTGGAGTGGGAGTCGTCCGAAATTTTGAGGCGCGACCTCTACCCCACGGTGACCGTCGACAGCGATACGGCCGCTGGCGTGACACCCTTCGACGTCATTGCTGAGCTCACCCCCTGGCTCGAAGAGCAGAAGCGGGCCTGGGGCATCGGTTACCGCTACGAGCTTGGCGGCGAGGTCGAAGGCTCGGGCGATGCCAACGCATCCATCGCGGCCAAGCTGCCGATCGCCGGCATGGTGATTCTCATGCTGCTCGTCTGGCAGTTCAACTCACTGCGCAAGCCCGCCATCGTCCTCGCGACGATTCTGTTTGCGCTCGTGGGCGTTGCGATAGGCCTGCTTACCGTCCACTGGACAGGCCTGCCTGGCGGCTACTTCGGCTTCATGACGCTCCTCGGCATCGTCTCCCTCGCGGGCATCGTCATCAACAACGGCATCGTCTTAATCGACCGCATCGACATTGAAATGACCGAGAACGGCCTCAGTCCACCCCAGGCCGTCATTCAAGCTGCACAGCAGCGTTTTCGCCCGATCATGCTCACCACTGCAACGACGATCAGCAGCTTGATCCCGCTCTACGTAGGTGGTGAAGAGATGTTTCAGCCCATGGCGGTAGCGATTATGGCCGGCCTCCTCTTCTCCACACTCCTCACGCTCGGCTTCGTCCCCCTGCTCTACTCCCTCTTGTACCGAGTGAGCTTCAAAGACTTCGTCTACGCGAGCGACTAGCGGACATACGGGGCGCGGAAAAAGGCGCGACGCGGGACTGCGCCGAACGGCTCGGCTTGCAAAGGTGGCCGGAGGGGCTTGAAGCCTGAGGCCACGCAAGCCGAGCCTCGTCGCATGCGCCAATCCGCGGTGGTTGCTGTATTGCGGATTGGCACACGCGGCGTCGACTCCGCCCCCCATCGCGCCTTCTTCCGCGCCCCTCCATTCATATCCAGTTGCGTAAAAGCGTGACA
Source organism: uncultured Polyangiaceae bacterium (assembly GCA_947258625.1). Lineage (GTDB taxonomy): Bacteria > Myxococcota_A > Polyangia > Polyangiales > Houyiibacteriaceae > SG8-38. The sequence goes on from CAMYJN010000158.1 coordinate 3,934, forward strand.
CAGGAGCACCCCCCACAAGACAGCAGGCGGCAGCGCGAGCCGGAACGGCGAAGCCCGGCGCGAATGCGCCGGCAAGGCAGAGCGAAGCGAATGCCGCGCCAGGGAGGACTACGGATGGGGGTGGGCGGGCGGTGTAATTAAACCTGACCAGGCCCCACGTCCAGCAACCACCCCTCACCGCATCCGCGGCAGCGTCAGTGCCAGCGTCAGTCCCAGCGTCAGCACCCGCACCCGCACCAGCGCCAGCGTCAGTGTCAGCGCCAGTGAACGTGCGCCTACCTTCCTTAGCCACAAGCTCTTTCAATTTGGCGCAGCGTCCCCTCCCGCCTAATCTTCGCCCCAGTGTCGGCTGCATCAAATGGGGGGGAGACGCGGCGTCTTGGTCCGATTCAAGCGACCGGCGTCGGGGTTGGGGCCATCGTCGGTGGCGGGATTCTCGTCCTCGCCGGGGCTGCATTCCAAGCCACCGGGCCGAGCGCCATTTTGGCCTTCGCGCTCAATGGCGTGGTCGCGGTCATCACGGCCCTGAGCTTCGCCGAGATGTCGTCGATGTTTCCCGAGTCGGGCGGTGCCTACACGTTTGCAAAGAAGGTCCTCACCGTCCGGGCCGCATTCGTCGTGGGCTGGGTGCTCTGGTTTGCGTACATCGTCGCGGGCGTCTTGTATGCCCTGGGCTTTGCCGAGTACGCCGTGCTGGCGCTCGGCGAAATTTGGAACGCATTCGGAGCCCCGCAGCCCCCCTGGTTGCGCAGCCGTTCCACGGTGCTCGGCCTCGCAGTGCTCGCGACCGCTGCATACAGCCTCATGCTGGTTCGCAAGAGCGAAGGCGGGGGCCAGTGGGAAACGGTCGGCAAGCTGGTCGTATTCGGCGTGCTGATCCTCTTGGCGATCTGGGCGCTCGTCGGCGCTCCGTCAGGCACCGTCGAACGCGGCCTCACTCCCTTCTTCGAGCAGGGGACAAGCGGGCTCTTCACCGCAATGGGCTTCACCTTCATCGCCCTTCAAGGCTTTGATCTGATCGCCACCGTCGGCGGCGAGGTGAAAAACCCAGAACGAAACATCCCGCGGGCCATGCTGACCTCTTTGGGAATCGCGCTGGCCGTCTACATCCCCCTGCTTTTTCTCATCTCTACGGTGGGCGTCTCGCCAGGCGAGAGCATCGGCAAAATGAGCGCCGACCGCCCCGCCACCGTCATGGCCGATGCCGCATTCAACTTCGCCGGCCCGCTCGGGTACTGGTTGGTGGTCGTCGCTGCGCTGCTCTCCACCCTCTCGGCGCTCTCGGCCAATGTCCTCGCAGCAAGCCGCATCTCCCTGCAAATGGCGACCGACCGAACCCTCCCTCGGGTTCTGCAAGAGCGCCACCAAACCCGGGGCACGCCGGTCATGGCGATCTACGCCACCGCACTCGCGATGGCGTTTATCCTTTTAATGGTGCCTTCGGTTTCATCCGCCGGCGCAGCCGCGAGCCTCATCTTTTTGATTTCGTTTGCGCTCGTCCACTGGACGAACCTGTTGGCGCGCCGGCGGTCCCAGGTTAAGGCTCCGTTTCGGACCCCTTGGTTTCCCGCGATTCCACTGATCGGGGGTCTGGCCTGCTCGCTGCTCGCCTTGTATCAAGCGTTCGCCGTCCCCGCTGCCGGCGCCATCGCAGTCGTCTGGCTCGGCCTCGGCGTCATTCTCTACTTCGGCTTGTTCAAGGGTCGCGCGCAGGCCGTCGATGCCTTCGCCGAGGCGCGAGACCCCCATCTGGGTTCGCTGCGAGGCCGAAGCCCACTCGTCTTGGTGCCGGTCGCCAATCCTGCGAGCGCCGTTGGCCTGGTCACCCTCGCCAACGCCCTGGCCATTCCAGTCGTGGGCCGGGTGCTTCTTCTGACCGTCGTTCGGCGTCCCACGGACTTCAAAGTGGCCGAGGCGGAGACGACCAAAGCGCTGGGTGACGCGCAGCACGTCGTCGAACAAGCGATGGGTGCATCTCTAACGGCGGGGCACGCACCCGAGGCGCTCATGACGATCGCGGCCGACCCCTGGAGAGAAATCGCGCGCATCGCGCAGACCCGCGACTGCGAAAGCCTGCTCATCGGCTTCTCTTCGCTCGAGGAGCACAGCAACGTAGCCCACATCGAGCAGCTGTTGAACGCCGTCGACTGCGATGTGGTCGTCTTGCGCGCTCCCAAGGACTGGTCGCTCAACGCCGACACGAAAATCATCGTCCCCGTGGGCGGCCGCGGAGGCCACGACGCGCTCCGAGCTCGCCTCCTCGGGAGCCTTGGCCGTGCGG
>CAMYJN010000159.1 GCA_947258625.1 uncultured Polyangiaceae bacterium
GGTACCAGCGCCTTCGCGGCAAGCCCACGTATTTCCTGACCGGCTTGGACGAGCACGGCCTGAAGATCGAGCGCCGCGCGAAGGAAGAGGGGCTCGCCCCACGGGACTTCGTCGACCGAATGGCGGCGCCGTTCCGACTCGCCTGGGAAGAGCTCGGCTGCGCCCACGACGGATTCATCCGAACGACGTCCCCCCAGCACCGGGAGAACGTCCAGGCGCTCTGGAAGCTGATGGCTGCGCGCGGGGACATCTACCTCGACGACTACGAGGATTGGTACTGCGTCGGCTGTGAGTCGTTCAAGACCGAAAAGGAGCTCCTCGAGGGCAATCTCTGCCCGATTCATCAAAAGCCGGTAGAGCGCATCAAGGAGCGCAGCTACTTCTTCCGCCTGAGCAAGTACACCCAGCCGCTCCTCGATTACTACGAAGCGCATCCGGATTTCGTGCGACCCGAAGCGCGCTTCAACGAGGTGAAGTCGTTCGTCAAAGAGGGGTTACGCGACTTGTCGATTTCGCGGACCAGCTTTCGCTGGGGCGTCCCGGTGCCCGATGACCCAGAGCACGTCGTCTACGTTTGGCTCGACGCCTTGATGAACTACGTGAGCGCGCTGGGCGGTCCGGCCGAAGAAGGCGAAGCTCCGCTCTACGACGAATTTTGGAAGTCATCCGAAGCGATCATTCACATCGTTGGAAAAGACATCCTCCGCTTCCACACGATCTACTGGCCTGCATTCTTGATGAGCGCGGGCATTCGCCTTCCGACCCAGATTTGGGCGCACGGCTGGCTCACGGTCAACGGCGAGAAGATGTCTAAGTCGCTCGGCAACTTTCTCCCGCCAGGACCGTTGGTCGAAGCGGTGGGCGCAGACGTGTTGCGCTACTACTTCATGCGCGAGGTGGGCTTCGGGCAGGACGGCGACTTCAGCCACCGAAATCTGCTCAATCGATACAACGGCGAGCTCGCCAACGGCCTCGGCAATCTGATGAACCGAATCATCGCGAGCATTCTCAAGAAAAGCCTCGACGGTCGAGTGCCGCGGGTCGAGGTCGAGCAGCTCGACCCCGCCGACCGGCAACTGATCGACAAGGCCAAGGCCGCGTCCGCGGAAGCGGCCAAGCACCTGGAGGCGCTCGCGTTTCACCGCGCGCTCGACACGATTTGGGAGCTCGTTTCGGCTGCGAATAAGTACGTCGACTCGACCGAGCCATGGAGGCTCGCCAAGCAGGACGACAAGACCCGGCTGCAGCAGGTTTGCTACACGGTGCTCGAAACGCTTCGCTGGCTGTCGATCATGCTTTTCCCCGTAATGCCCGAGAAGTGCAACGAGCTGCGGGCGCAGCTCGGGATGCCCCCGCTTCTACCGACCGAGCAGGTCGACCTCTGGCCCAGTGCGTGGGGAGGGCTCCGGCCTGGCACGCAGACGCAAAGCGCCACACCACTCTTCCCTAGGTTCGACGAGGCCCAGGAGCGCTCGATGTTGGAGCGTCTCGGCGTAGAGGCTCCCAACACAAAACAGAAGAAGGCGGCGGCGATGACAGAAACCGAGGAAGTCAAAAACCAATTCATCGAGTTCGATGATTTCATGAAGGTCGACCTTCGTGTGGCCGTAGTGAAAGAAGCGGAGAAGGTCGCGAAGAGCAAAAAGCTGATCCGGCTCGTCGTCGACGCGGGCGAAGCGGAGCCGCGCCAGATTTTGGCCGGCATCGCCGAACACTACAGTCCCGAAGACCTCATCGGCCGGCGAGTCGTCATCGTCGCCAACCTCAAACCCCGCAAGCTCATGGGCCTGGAGTCGCAAGGGATGGTCCTGGCCGCAAGCGACGAGAGCGGTCTGTACGTGCTGGGCGTCGACAAAGAGGTCGAACCCGGATCCCCCGCGAAGTGATCCCTCCGCTCACGCCAACGTTCGACGCCGCACTTCGAGACGTGAGCGCTCAGCAGGCGCGATTTCGCGGCGCAGCGGCTGCGCGGCTTGCGGACCCTCCGTCGGACCGAAGAGACGAAGCCGTACAAGGCCTGCTGAGCCTCGCGAAGGACGAGGTCGGCGCGGTTCGCGAGGCGGCATACGAGTCGCTCGGTGCACTCGGCGCGAGCGAAGCGTTGAGCACGCTGCTAGAAGCCTTCGAGGACGAGCACATCGGCGCCCGTCAGACGGCAGTCCTCGCAGTCGGACGCGTTGCGCCGAAATCAGGCATCAATGCAATTGCCGCCTTGCTCGATGATCCTCGTCCGGAGATGCGCTTCTCGGCGATTTGGACCTTGTCTTACCTGGGTGCAGAGCAATCCGAACGAATCGCTGCGGCCCTGGACGATCGAGACGAAGAAGTGCGCACGCTCGTGCTCCAATGTCTCGGGGAGCTCGGCGCCACGGGCAGCGTCGATACGATCGCGCGATGCTTGGACGACGCCTCAGACTCAGTTCGCTTTGCGGCGGCGACCAGCCTCGCGACCCTGGGCGACGGGAGGGGCGCCGCAACGCTTCGGGCGGCCCTGAGCCAGCCGGAGCGGGCCTTTGCTGCTGCGGTTGGGCTTGGCGACCTTGCCGACCGGGAGTCCTTGGCCGCGCTGACTCGACTTGCAAAGCATCGTTGGCGGTCTCCCATTTTGCGCGCCGCCGCCGCGCGCGCCCTCGTCCGTCTTGGCGACCCGGCCGGCGCTGAAGTCATTCGAAAAATCGTGCGGAGCTGGCGGATCGAAGCCCGGCAGTACGGTGTGGAGCTGGTGGGCATCGCTGCTCCCCGACGTGACCCGCGCGCTGCGCAAAAGCCGCAGGGTCGAAAGGCCGGTGTACGAAACCACGCTCGAGCAGCTCGCCGTGAAGAGCGAGGAGGCAAAGGCCTTGCTTGCTTCTCTTCGTCAGACGAACCACTTTCCGTAGTGAATCCGGCCATGCTCTTCGACACTCACTGCCACTTGGACGACCCACGTCTCTCGGACGAACTGGACGCCGTCCTCGAGCGCGCCGCGGAAGCCGGCGTACGGCGCATCACCAGTATCGGCTGCGCGAGCGACGTGGCTTCGGTGACCTCAGCGATCGAAATCGCACGGCGACATCCCGACCGAATCTCGGCGACGGTTGGCGTGCACCCGCACGACGCCAAGCACCTCGATGACGCGCTCTGCGATGCGATTCGCGACGCGGGCGCCGACCCCTCCGTGGTTGCCATCGGCGAGACCGGCCTCGACTTCCACTACGACCACTCGCCCCACCCCGCTCAAGAAGCAGCGTTCCGACGGCAGATCGCGATCGCCAAAGAGCTCAAGAAACCTTTGGTCATTCACACGCGTTCGGCCCCCGACGACACACTCCGGATCTTGCGCGAAGAGCAGGCCAAAGACGTGGGCGGCATCATCCATTGCTTTAGCGAGGACGCCCCTTTCGCCGCGGCGGCGCTCGATCTGGGTTTCGTATCCTCCTTTAGCGGGATCGTGACCTTCGACAAAGCGGTCGCGGTCCAAGAAGCAGCCATCCAGCAGCCGGCGGATGCGCTTCTGATCGAGACGGATGCCCCCTACCTGGCCCCGATCCCCAAGCGTGGAAAACGCAATGAACCCGCCTATGTAGCCTACACGGCAGCCCGTATTGCAGAGCTCCGCGGCGAGGACCCCGAGGCCTTGGCCCACGCCAGCTACGAAAACGCGGTCCGACTCTTTGGAATTCGAGAGTGATCGGGGCGTCGGGCGGCCGGACGCATCCGCCTTGACTCGCCCCCGCCCATCACTATCTTTGCGGCCCTTTTCCCGGCGAGAACAGTTGTGAATACGAATCCCGGCCTCATTGGCACCAAGCTTGGCAATACCCAAATCTTCCTCGACGACGGGGAGGTCCGACGCGTCACTGCAATCAAGGCGGGGCCCTGCGTGGTCGTGGGTAAGCGCACCCCCGCAAAAGACGGCTACTCCGCGCTGCAGCTCGGCTTCGGCAGCCGTCGCGAAGGGCGCGTGAACAAGCCCGAAGCGGGCGGCTTCAAGAAGGCCGGCGTCGACGCCCAGCGGGTCGTTCGCGAATTTCGCATCGACGAGGCGCTCCTCGAGCGCTTCGAGGTTGGTCAGACCCTAGGCGCCGCCGACATCTTCCAGGATGGCCAGTTCGTCGATGTCTCTGCCACCAGCAAGGGCCGTGGCTTCACCGGCGTCATGAGGCGACACAACTTCGCTGGCGCCGGCACCGTGGGTCATGGCACGCACGAGGCCAAGCGCGGCGGTGGTTCGGTCGGCATGGCCACGACCCCCGGCCGTACCCCTCGTGGTCAGAAAATGGCCGGCCAGCACGGCAACAAGAAGGCGACCATCTTGAACCTCCGCGTCGTCCGGGTGCTCCCCGACGAGAACATCGTTCTCGTCGACGGCGGCGTTCCCGGCCCGCGCAACGGTGTCCTCACCTTGAAGGGCGCCATCAAGAAAGCAGCGGTCCCGCTTCCCGAGCGCCCGGTCCAAGAACAAGCCTCCGATGAGGCGCCGGAAGCCACCGACGAGGGCTAACTGAGCCGCCGCCGCCAGCAGGATCACCACGGACGCCGCGCGCGGCGCGAGGGCTACCCCGCTCGTTCGGTCTACAAGCTCCAGGAAATCGACCGGCGCGTGGGTCTCTTCAAAAAGGGCCAGCGCGTGCTCGATCTTGGAGCAAGCCCCGGCTCCTGGACCCTCTACGCCGCTGAGAAGGTCGGTCCAACTGGTCGCGTGCTCGGGATCGACCTCAACGACCCGGAGCTTGCACTGCCGGCCCATGCCGAGATCCGCGTGCTGGACGCTTTCGAGGCCGATCCGCAAAGCTTGGGAGGCCCGTTCGACCTCGTCATCAGCGACATGGCGCCGAAGACGAGCGGCCAGCGCCATGCCGATCAGTTCCGAAGCTACGAGCTCGTGATCCGCGCCCTCGAGCTTGGCAAGGCGGTGCTGCAGCCGGGCGGCAGCTTCGTCGCGAAGATCTTCCAGGGCGCCGAGTTCGAGGAAGCACGCAACGCGTTGCGCGAAGTGTTTGGCAAAGTTCGGACCATTCGTCCCGACGCAACGCGCGACGAAAGCTACGAGCTGTTCTTGGTTGGCCTGGGATTTGAGCCGCTCAATTCTTGAGCGCCTCGAGTCTGGCGCGGGCGCGATCCGCATACGGCCCGTCCGGATCGAGCTTCGCGGCGCGCCTCAGGTGGGCCCGTGCCTTCCCGAGCTGGCCCTGTTTCGCCAGGATTGAGCCGTAGGCATACTGAAGCGCCGGATCGCGCTCGTTCTGTCCGACAGCGCGACGCATCGTTGCCTCCGCCGCGTCGACGTCTCCGGTTGCGTACTGCGCCAAGGCCAGCTCGGCGAGAAGCTCCGTCGGGGGCGGTTCGGGGGCCTGCCGAAGTGCCGTCTGCAGAACCGGTACCGCCTCTGCTGGCAAGCCGGCGCGCCGCAAACCCTCCCCGACCGCAATCGACAGCAAGACGTCGCCGAGGATCATCGAACGAACAGCGCGGAGCTGCACCGCCGCGTCTTCGGGCCGCCCTGCATCGAGAAGCATCATGGCCAAATTGATTCGAGGGACCGGATCGTCAGGGAGTCGATCGATGGCCGCGAGGTATTCGCGTTCGGCATCCTCGTGGTTTCCAAGCTCTTCGTAAGAGAGCGCGAGGTTGAACCGGGCAGCGGCCAGCGCAGGATCGAGGGCGACCGCACGTTCAAGCATCGCCGTGGCCTCCGTGAGCTTGCCGGCTTCACGCAACAGCACCCCCAAATTGTTGAACGCCTCGGCGAAGTTCGGGTCGAGCGCGGTCGCACGCCGGTAGGCCTTCTCGGCCAAAGCCCAGTCGTTCGTCGCTTCCTGCGAAAGCCCCAAATCCAGCCAAGCCCTGGCATCGTTCGGGTCATCGGCGAGCGCCTTTTCGAAAACACGCCTGGCTTCCGCAACCTTGCCTTCGGCGAGAAGGCTTTCTCCGCGGAGGACATCGGGGCTGGCCGAAGGACGACTGACGACGGCGCGTGTTGGCACTTCGGCCGGGCCGCTTGGAGTCGAGCCACAGCCTGCACAGAGCGCTCCGAGGATCGCAGCGCGGAGAAGTCGAGCGCCCGGCGTCTTCACACAACCTCTGCACGCGCGTGAAGCGCGAGGATGCGATCGTAGAGCACCCGCTGCAAGCGCTTCAAGCGCTCGTGGTCGTGGACTTTGTTGCCGTCGGCGTCAGAAACGTAGAACACGTCCGCGACGCTT
>CAMYJN010000160.1 GCA_947258625.1 uncultured Polyangiaceae bacterium
AAGAGCTGAGCGAGCTCGGCATCCCCATCCTCTCCGACGAAATCTACGACGGGCTCACCTATGACGGCGCCCAAGTCGCCTCCCCGCTGGGCTTCACCGAGAACTGCTACGTGCTCGACGGCTTTTCGAAGCGCTACGCGATGACAGGGTTTCGCCTCGGCTATCTCATCGCCCCCGAAAACGCGATGAGGCCACTGCAAAGCTTGATGCAGAGCTTCTTCATCTCCACCTCGCAGTTCGTGCAGCAAGCCGGCATCGCGGCGTTGGCGCACGGCGCCGAGCACGTCCAGCACATGCGCCAACAGTACGCGATTCGACGGCGCATCCTCGTCGACGGCCTTCGAGAGATGGGCCTTTCCATCCCGATCGATCCACCCGGTGCCTTCTACGTTCTGGTCGACATGCGTCACTTCGGACGCGATTCGTTGACCTTGGCCTTCGACATCCTCGAAAAGGCCCACGTGGCGCTAGGCCCGGGTCGCGACTTCGGAGAAGCGGCCGAGGGCTTCGTTCGTTTCAGCTTCGCCACCTCGCTGGAGCAAATCGAAGAAGGCCTGCGTCGCTTGGCGCGCGCGGTCCCTGAGCTCTGAGCGTCACCGGTCCCCGCCGAGCATCTCGATCAGCGCGCCCTCGTCGAGGATCGTGACACCAAGCGTCTGCGCCTTCTCGCGCTTACTGCCGGGGTCGTCGCCGGCGACGACGTAGTCGGTTTTCTTCGATACCGACCCGGACACCTTACCGCCGGCGGCCTTGATGCGCTTGGTAGCCTCGGTCCGTTTGAGCGTTGGCAAGGTGCCGGTCAGCACGAAGGTCTTCCCAGCCAGGGCCTCGACCGCGCGCACGTCTGCGGCTTTCACCGAGAGGTTCACCCCCACCTCGGCCAGGCCTGCAAACACCTTTCGGACCGCCGGCGAATCGAGCTCGTGGAAAATGCTGTCCGCCGACTTGCGCGCGAGGCCTTCGATTGCGCCACGCTCGGTCGATTTCGCCGGCGCCACCGTTTCAATTGCTTCCTCGTCCTCGGCCGCGTATCGCCCGGCAAACTCCAACAGCGCATCGGCAGTCTTGAAGTAGGCCGCCAAGTCCTCGGCCATGGTCTCGCCAACGTGCCGAATCGCCAAGCCGTGGAGCACCCGCGCAAGGCCCCGCTGCTTGGCTTCCTCGAGGCCGGCCTTCACCCGCTCTGCGCTCTTTTGCCCCATGCGGTCGAGCCCTGCGAGCGCATCGACGTCGAGCCCAAACAGGTCATCGGGCGAGCGCACGTCCAGCTTGTCGACGACCTGATCGACGAGAACCTCGCCCATCCCGTCGATGTCCATCGCGCCCCGACTCGCAAAGTGACGCAAGCGCTCGCGAATCTGGTCCGGGCAGGCCGGGTTTGGACAGTAAACGAAAATCTCTTCGCTCACCGCCTCCGTCCCGCAGGTCGGGCACACCGTCGGCGGCACGAAACGCCTCGCCCCGCGCTTGCGCTTGCTCTTGTCGACCTCGACCACCTGCGGAATGATCTCCCCGGCTTTTTCGACCAGCACCGTGTCCCCAACGCGCACATCCTTCCGCTCGAGCTCGACGAAGTTGTGTAGCGAAGCCCGGCTGACCGTCGTCCCCGACACGAACACGGGTTCGAGATGCGCAACCGGCGTGAGCTTGCCCGATTTGCCAACGGACACTTCGATCGCCAGCAGCTTGGTGGGCTTGCGTTCCGGAGCAAACTTGTACGCGATGCCCCAGTGGGGGTGATGCCCGGTGGCTCCGAGCCGCGCATACAAACCGAGGTCATCGACCTTGATGACCATGCCATCGATGTCGTAGTTCAGGCTCTCCCGCCGCGCCTGATAGTCGTCGCAATACCGCAGCGCCTCTTCATCGGAATCGGTTCTGAACACCTCGCTGATGTATACGTCGGCGCCGCGGTCGCCCAACCACTGCAAGGTCTCGTATTGCGTCGGCGGCAGCTTCACCCCTTGGTCCCACGCCACCTGATAGAAAAACGAACGAATCCCGGTCGCTTCGAGGCCCGTCGGGTCCTTGCGCTTCATCATTCCCGCGCAGCCGTTGCGCGGATTGATCAGCGGCTTATCGAGCGTCGCATTGAAGCGGGCAAACTCTTCGAGCGGCCAATAGAGCTCACCTCGGATCTCGAGCTCGCCGCCACCGGCCCGCTCGAGCTTCATCGGCACCGTCCCGAGCTGCGCGACCTGCTTGGTAATCACATCGCCTTTGCGTCCATCGCCTCGCGTCACCGCGCGCCTCAACGCGCCGTCGGCGTAGAGAACCGACACCGAAATCCCATCGACCTTCGGTTCGACGAGGACCGGGACTGCGTCCACCTCGAGCTCTTTTCTTCGTCGTCGAAACCAGGCCGCGAGCTGATCCGAAATCGGCATCGGCGCTCCGCTGCTGTCGCGCCGGTTCGGGGTCAGCTTTTCGAGCGAGAGCATCGGTACCCGGTGCTCCACGGTCTCGAAGCCTGCGGTGTGATCTTCCCCCGGCTGCGCATCGAGTCGTTCGGCCGGGTCGACGCCAAGCGAATCGGCAAGCTCGCGGTAGCGCTCGACCAAGTCATCGAACGCCGGGTCGGTGATCTCGGGCGCCCCTGCCCGGTACGCCGCTTCGTGATAGCGAATCTGCTCGCTCAGCTGCTCCAGCTCGACCTCGTCCCGCGCCCGACCCGCCATCCCCAAACCTTGTCAGAATTAGCCCTTTTCAAAAGGAGACAGGCCGCCCCGGCTGGGACTCGAAATCCGCCTTTTGGGTCATCTTGTGACATCTCTTCGGCCCTGAGGCACTTTGTTAGAGAGGGGATGGACCGACAGGGGCAGCTTTTGCGGGACCGCGAGGCGGAACTCGAGGCTCGTCGCGAGCAAATGCGCGGCGAGCAGATGCGGCTTCGCTCGCTCGCGGCGCTCCAACACGTCCTGCCCGTCCTGGCGTTCATCTACGCCGCGGGGTCGGTGCTTTTTCTCTTGGCGCCGCCTTTCGTTCCCAACGGGCCGCACGTCTTGATTTGCACCGTGTCGGCGGCCCTGGCGCTCCTGGTCTGGACCAGCATCCGGGTGGACGATCCTCGCTACGACACGCCGGCCTCGGTCGCCACCATCTTCATCGCCGCCGGCATGGGCCTCGCCATGCTCGCGGTCAGCGGTTCGCTCAGCAACACGACGACGCTCGCAATCGCGATCATGGCCACCGCCGCAGTCACCTACCGCTTCTCGATCTATGTCGTGATGATCGTCGCAGCACTCGCCGGATGGTTCCCGCTCGCCTTTCAAATCGAGAGCCGTGAAATCGGCATGGGGATCCTCCAGCTCGTAGCCGCCAGCACCGTCGGCGGCCTCTTCCTGTGGTCGCGTCGACAGCTGATATTCGGCCTCTACGACCAGGCCGAACAAGCGGAAGCCATGCGGCACTTCGCAACGGAGCAATCCCGCACGTTGGAAGGCGCGCGCGATGCGGCCTTGGCATCCGCGCAGGCCAAAGGGCAGTTCCTGGCCAACGTGAGCCACGAGGTTCGCACCCCCCTCAACGGCATCCTCGGGCTGCTTCAGCTCATCGACGCGCGCGCTCTGCCCAAACCGCAGGACGAATACTTACACGAGGTCCACAAGTCGGGGCGTGCGCTCCTCGCAATCGTCAACGATTTGCTCGACCTTTCGAAAATCGAAGCCGGCGAAATGCGCCTCGAATCCGTGCCATTCGACGTCGTCTCCATGACCGAGGAAATCGCCGTGAACTACGCTTCAGCGGCGCAGGCCAAGAGCATCGAGCTCATTACCCACGTCGCCCCTGAAGTCCCAGCGGAGGTCTGCGGTGACCCCCTCCGTCTGCGACAGGTGATCTCCAATCTCATCAGCAACTCCCTCAAGTTCACCAATCAAGGAGAGGTCGTCGTCGGCGTTCGCGTCCGCGACAGAGGTCCGTGGCACGTCGATCTCGAAGTCCGGGTAACCGACACCGGCGAAGGCATTCCCGAAGGCCGCGTCGAAAGCATTTTTCGACCCTTCTCCCAGGCCGACGCGTCGACGACGCGCGAGCACGGCGGCACGGGGCTCGGGCTTCCGATCTGCCGGCAGCTCGTTGCCTTGATGGGAGGCGAGCTTCGGGTGGTGAGCACCGTCGGGCAGGGAAGCACATTCTTTTTCGAAGCGCGCTTCGAGCTCGAAGAGAGACTCAGCGAAGAGCTGCAGGCCGTCACCGAAGCGCTGCACGGGATGAAGGTTTTGATTCTGGAGAGCAACAACCGCGCGCGGGAAACGCTGAGCGTACAGCTCGAATCCTGGGGTATCGAACCCTGGGCGACGACGACGTTCGACGGCGCGCTCAGCACCTTACGCGTGTCGCAGCGACCCAACATCATGTTGATCGACCTGCGGAGCCTCGGCACCGATTGGCGAAGCCGCATCACCGAGCTCAACACCATCGCGGCGAAAGAGGGCATCTCGCTGGTCGCCATCTGCTCCTACCGCCATGAAATCAGAGACCTCATGGAAACGGGCATCAGCGTGCACGTCGAGAAGCCGATTCGACGGGCAAAAATCATCGCTGCCCTCCTCGAGACGCTCAACCGGACGACCGCGCCGGAGCCCTCGTCGGACGAAGCCTTGCGCGCATCGTTGCCTCCGTCCGCTCCCTTGGAACTGGAGTCCAATGGAATGAAGCTTCTCGTCGCTGAAGACAACATGATCAATCAGCGCGTGGTGGTCGCGCACCTGCAGGCGCTAGGATACGAGGTCGACGCGGTGAACGATGGCGTCGAGGCCCTCGAAGCTCTGAAAGACGAACGCCACTGCTACGCCGCGGTGATCATGGACGGGCAAATGCCGAAAATGGACGGTTATCAGGCCGCGCGCGAACAAAGGGCGCGCGAGCTCTCGTCGGGCCATCGGCGTGTTCCGATCATCGCACTCACGGCGCACGCGATGATGGGGGATAGGAACACCGCGCTTGCAGCCGGGATGGACGACTACCTCACCAAGCCCTTCACGCGGAACGAGCTCCAAAAAGCGCTGAACCGGTGGGCGGCGCGACCCGCTGCCAGCATTTCGGAGTTTCCTCCCAACGCGCTCGACACCACGATCACCGCTCAGCTCTTGGAGCTCGACGAAGAAGACCCCGGCTTCGTCTCCGACGTCATCGATAGCTTCTTTCGAAACGCCGAGGAGAACGTCGGCCGGATGAAAGCAGCCGTCGAAAACGGAGACCTGAAAGCCTTGCACCTCGCCGCCCACTTGATTCGTGGCAGCAGTCAGCAGCTTGGGGCAAGCAGGCTCGGCGCCACCAGCTTGAAGATCGAAACGACCCAATCCATCGCGGAGGCGGCGGCGTTGCTCGGTGCCGTAGAAAGCGACCTCGACGGGGCCCGGGAAGCGCTCACGGCTCTCGCGGACCGCGCGCTCGACGCGGCGTCTTAGTCGGCGTCAGTTGTCGGAGGCGCCGCAAAGATGGGCGGCGTCCACGATCCAGCTATCGCGAATCGTACGCTCGGGAACGCCGTCCACGTGCTCGACCAACCACTCGACGTCCGACGCCTCGAACCGCGCAATCTGATGGAAGTGGTAGATGCCAAGTCGATTCAGCATGCGTTCGAGGCTCGGGTCGACGCCTTGGAGCCGCTGCAAATCGTCGCGCGGCCCAAACGGCTGCAACATGACCCACGCGGGCGGGCGAGATTGGCCGCTGCTCCGCGCCCCGAGCTCTGCGTCTCGGAGCCGGCCCTTGAGCCGTTCGATGTCTTCGATCATCCGCTCGTGGATTCCGTGAAGCACCTCGATCTCCGTTTGCAGGCGTGCGCCGCGCGCCTCGGCTTGCCGTAGCGTCGTATTGGCCTCGTCTCGTTCTTGAACGGCGATGCGAAGCTCGTGTCGCAGGCCGTCCGCCGACTCGCGCGCGCTTGGTCGTTCCTCGAGGTCGACCACCGAAAGCCGTTCATGGACTTCTTGCATCGCACGATTGCGCACATCCAAGGTCGCGGTGAGCTGCCGCTTCGCGCGCTGGAGCGTCTCGATCTGCCGGGTTTGGCCCCCGAGCTCTTTTTGAAGCCCCTCGATGCGCCTGCCCTGCGCGTCGAGGTCTGCGCGCGCTTCCTCGAGCTCGTACTCGAGCGTCTTGGCCCGCACCGGAGCGACCAGTCGCCCCCAGAAAACCTGCCCGAGCCAGAGCAAGAGCGCCCCCAG
>CAMYJN010000161.1 GCA_947258625.1 uncultured Polyangiaceae bacterium
TCGTCGAGGCGATGGCCCTGCTCGCCAAACACAAGGCTAGGCTCCCCCGCCCCGAGCGCGTTCAACGCGACGCGGCCGCGGTGGAAGCGCGGCTCAATGCGACCGATCAATCGCTATCCCCCCATGCGGGCGGAGAGATCATGTCTTGGTCGGACCCGATCGAAGGTGAGGTTCGCGACGATCAGGGCATCTCCTTCAAGAATCCCGACACCGATCTCTTCATGCGCTACCGCCTCGCCGGTGCGTACGACAGCAACATCGCGCTTCTGGTCACGACCGGCGACGACCGCCGTGACAGCTACGAACGGCTGCGCGAAGTGCTTCGCCGCACAGTCCTTCGGGGCACCGACCTTCAGACCAACCTGCAGTTCCATTACGGACTCGTGCACTGGTTTCTCGCGAATGGAGTCGACGCAAAGCCAACGACTCGATTCGTGGTTCCCTACCTCACGCTGGTCGGCGAGCTCTTGAACGAGGCCAACGAAATCGATCCGGACTACGCTTACGACCGCCTTGCCGGTCAGTACTTGAACGCCGCCTCGGCTGATCCGGTCGCCGCAAAAGCCACCAACGACCTTTGCATTCTGAAAAAGACCCTGCTTGGACGTCCGCTTGGCCGCATTTTGCGGCAACCGCATCTGTTTTCAGCGTGGCTCAGCTCGAACAAGGGCAACTTCGAGGTCAAGAACGGCCGCGTGACCTGGCTGAAGAACCCTCTGCTGGTCCTCGCCGACACCTACTATCTGCTCCACATGGACGCCGGGGTGGACCTGCCGGCGGCCCATCGCATCTGGGAGCAGGATCAGGCGGTCCTTCGGGACGGTGCTGCGTTCTATGCGACCGCGCAGGAACGCCTGACGGTTTCCAGTTGGCCGGAGCTCGACGACGCTCTCAAGGCAAAGAAGGCCCCGATGGGTTTCGACGCCGAGACATGGAAGCAAGTGCGAGAAGCGCACCTCGGCTTCCAGCTCGGCATGGAGCTCTACAGCCTGCTGCCCTTGATCGGGCACAAGGTCGGCTTCTTCGACCTCCGCGTCAACGAGGACCTGACGATCAGCATTCCCGAGCGGCTGTTCGACCGCGAACACCAGGCGAAGATGAAGAAGGTGCTGGTCCCGCCTCCTGTGAACAAGGCCGATGAGATCGTCGCGGTGAGCGGCGGCATGTACTACGCGCAGGAAGCGCCAGGCATGCCCCACTTCGTCGAAGAGGGTCAGCACTTCGAGATTGGCGACCCGCTCTACATCGTCGAAGTCATGAAGATGTTCAACAAGGTGTACGCACCGTTTGCGGGTACCGTAGACAAGATCCTCGTCGACACCAACGGGACGATCGTGTCCAAGGGACAGCCGCTCTTCAAGGTCACGCCCGACGAGAAGTTCGTTGAACAAGACGCGGCGATGGTCAGGGCTCGCATCCAGTCGAAAACCGAGCAATATCTGTCCGCGGTGGCCTAGCCCATCGATTCAGAGCCGGTCGTCGCGGCCCGTCGCCAGGACAACCCGGTTGCGACCTGCAGCTTTGGCGCGGAAAAGCGCCCGGTCGGCCGCCGTCATCAGGCGTTCCTTGAGGTGACTCGACGGCTGACCATTGAGATGGCGCAGACCGTTGAGCATTGCAACGCCGACCGAGACCGTAATCGTCGGTAGCGTGCCACCAGGGCGCATCGAGCCTGCCGTGCTCGCGGCAACGTGACTTCGCAGGTGGTTCGCGAGCGCGCGCGCGCTTTCTTTTGACGCGCGCTTTTGCACTACGATGAACTCGTCGCCGCCGAACCGGAACACGGAGCCGACTCCCGCGGCAGCTTCGTCCAGCGCCCTGCCCGTTCGCTTCAGCGCTTCGCTCCCCGCCGCGTGCCCGAACTTGCTGTTCACCCGCTTTAGATGATCGACATCGACGAACATGATCGCCATGTCGCGTTCGCCTCTTCGCGCGGAGCTCACTGCCTTGGTGAGCTCGCTATTGAGCTTCCTTACGTTTCGAAGACCCGTTAGTGGATCGTGCGCGGCCAGCCCTGCCTGCCTCCGAAGCGATGAGGTTTGAATGAGCGCCGTCGTGATGTAGCTCGACAGCCCTGCGACCACTTTCCTGTCGCGGCTGGTGAAACGCGCGGGCGACTTCGGGTTCACGAGCTGCAAGACTCCCACTGATCGAGCTCCATCGTGCAACGGCGTCAGCAACGCCACTCGGGTCTCCTGTGACGAGCTCGCCGGGAACTGCGGGTCTGCCGAGAGCGAAGAAATGACGAAAGGAGTCCGCCTTCCAAGCGCGCGCTTGGACAGTCCCGGATCAAGCGGGGCTCCGCGCTCGAGCAGCAGCTTCGCGCCCGGCCCGCAAGCGGCGACACAGCGAAGCAACTCGACCGTCTGCCCGACGTAGAGCGCACCCGCGTTCGCGCGAACGGCAAGCGCCGCCGCCGTGAGCCCCTCTTCGAGCACACGCATGACAGGCCGCGCCCGCGAGCTCCACGCCCCGAGAACGGAATCCTCGAGTTTTACCCCCCTCAAGGTGTGAATCCGCACGATCAAATCGTAAGCAGTGCGGACACGATAAGCCAACCCGGTGATCCGCTGCGCAGCCGTATAGGTCACGGATCGCCCAAATACTGACAAAAATGCGCGTTCTTCGGATGGCTGTGCGGCGAGGCTACACTAGAGTTCTTCTTCGGAGGTTCGATTGCAGAACAAGGATGACCTTCTTCGACAGTATCGAATGATGATGGTGATGCGGCGCTTCGAAGAAGAAGCCGCGCGCAACTATGCCAAAGGTAAGATCGGCGGGTTCCTTCATTTGTACATCGGGCAGGAAGCGATTGCGGTCGCCGTTACCGAAGTTCTCGAAGAGCGCGACTACATCTTTCAGACCTATCGTGACCATGGGATCGCGCTCGCACGCGGGATGTCCGCGAAGGCCGGCATGGCGGAGCTCTTCGGCAAAGACACCGGTTGTTCGCGCGGCTTTGGCGGCTCGATGCACTTCTTCGACGTCGACCGCGGCTTTCTCGGCGGCTGGGCGATCGTCGGCGGCCATTTGGCGCTGGCTGCAGGTACGGCATTCAAGTCCAAATACGCGGGTGAAGACAGCGTCACCGTCTGCTTTTTCGGCGATGGCTCGATCAACATCGGTGGATTTCACGAGGCGATGAGCCTGGCGGGACTCTGGAAGCTTCCAGTCGTCTTCGTTTGCGAGAACAACCAATATGCAATGGGCACGCCGCTCGAACGAACCAGCCCACTCAAAGATTTGTCGATCAAAGCGAAAGGCTACGGCATGGTCGGAGACCGCTTCGACGGCCATGACGTTGAAGTCGTGCAAGCCCGAATCAACGAAGCTGTGGACCGCGCGCGCACGGGCGGCGGCCCGACTTTCATCGAGGTGCTGACGTATCGATTCCGCGGCCATTCCATGAGCGATCCGGCGAAATACCGAACTACGACTGAGCTCGAACAACGCAAGCAGCAGGACCCGATCACCGTCGTTCGCGAAAAGCTCATGGGACTCGGAGTTGACGAAAGCGCGCTCGACGACATCGACCTCGAAGTCGACGAAGAGATCGATGAGGCGGTGCGATTCGCCGACGAGTCGCCGCCGGCTCGTGAGGACCTGATGATGAGCACCGTGATGGCACCCGAGGGGGAGTCGTGAGGGAGCTGCGCTATCGGGAGGCGCTCCGAGAGGCGATGCTCGAGGAAATGGAGCGCGACGAGCGCGTTTTCTTGATGGGCGAAGAGGTGGGTCACTATCAGGGTGCCTATAAAGTCTCCGAAGGCCTTCTCGAGCGGTTTGGCGAACGGCGCGTCGTCGACACGCCCATCGCGGAGGCTGGCTTTGCCGGCGTTGGAATCGGGGCGGCGATGGCAGGGCTCCGGCCGATCATCGAGTTCATGACCTGGAACTTCTCGTTCGTCGCGTTTGATCAGATCATCAGCAACGCTGCCAAGGTGCACCAAATGAGTGCGGGCGCCATTAAGGTACCGATCGTGTTTCGTGGGCCGAACGGTGCCGCCAAGCAGGTCGCGGCGCAGCACAGTCACAGCTGTGCGCCCTTCTACACGAACATCCCGGGCCTCTACGTCATTCAACCAAGCACTCCGCGCGATGCGAAGGGCCTTCTCAAAAGCGCCATTCGCAGCAATAATCCCGTGATCTTTCTCGAAGGCGAAACTCTGTACGGTGTCAAGGGTGAGGTGCCCGACGAAGGCGTGGAGGAGCTCATCCCGATTGGGGAGAGTCGCTTGGTTCGCCCTGGAGCGGACTGCACCATCGTCACTTGGGGTCGTCCCTACTATACGGTCTTGGCCGCGGCGGAAAAGCTTTCCGGTGAAGGCATCGACTGCGAGGTCGTCGACCCGCGCACCCTACGTCCCCTCGACACCCGCTTGATGGTCGAGAGTGTGAAGAAAACCAATCGCTGCGTCGTGGTGCATGAGCACTGGCCCTACGGCGGTCCCGGCGCGGAGATCGTCGATCGGCTGCAGCGCGAAGCTTTCGACTACCTGGACGCCCCGCTCGAACGGGTGACCGGGCTCGACGTGCCGATGCCCTACGCCCTGAATCTAGAGGATAAGGTTCTTCCAACCGAGGAGCGGGTAATCGACGCCGTGAAACGCGTCGCTTACGCGAGCTGAGCAATGGCCAAGATAATCGGACTCCCCAAGCTGTCTCCGACCATGGAAGAAGGAACCTTGGTCGCCTGGATCAAGAAAGAAGGCGACAAAGTCGAAGTCGATGATCTTCTGGCCGAGGTGGAAACCGACAAGGCCACCATGGAGTTTCGCTCCTTTGACCGTGGCGTCTTGCTGAAGATCCTGGTGCCGGAGGGCGAGACGCTCGAACCGGATGTGCCGGTGGCGATCATCGGAAAGGCCGGGGAGGATATCAGTGAGCTGATCGCAGAGGTGGAGGCGGGGGCGGCGGAGTCAGCGTCAGCGTCAGTGGCAGCGTCAGTGGCAGCGCCAGTGTCAGCGCCAGAGTCAGTGCCAGAGTCAGTGCCAGAGTCAGTGCCCGGGACCGGATCCGGGGCCGGGTCCGAGGGTGCGACCGAGGTTGCGACTGGTGGTCGGGTTCTCTCCTCTCCCCTCGTCCGCCGTTTGGCGCGGGAGCGCAGTATCGATCTTCGGGCTGTGCGGGGGAGCGGGCCTCGTGGGCGGATCGTCAAGCGCGACATCGATTCGTTCGAAGAGGGGGCGTCGATTTCATTCTCCACCACCGCTGAGCGCCTGCCCCCTCGAGTCGTGAAAGCCAGCAGCATGCGGCGGACGATTGCCCGACGACTCACCGAATCCACGCAGACCACCCCGCATTACTACCTGACGATCGACGTCGACATCGCACCGCTTGCGGAGGCCCGGAAAGCCATGAACGCCGAGCTCGAAGCGGTAGGCAAAAAGGTTTCGCTCAACGACTTGATCATCAAGGCCGCCGCTGTGGCCCTTCGCCGGGTTCCCGATGTCAATGCTTCGTGGCTCGGAAAAGAGATTCACTACCATCAGGTCGTCGACATCTCGATCGCCGTGGCCGTCGAGGACGGCCTGATGACCCCCGTCTTGCGGGATGCGGACCGAAAAGGCGTTGCGCAGATCGCCGAGGAAGTTCGCGATCTGGCCGAGCGCGCCAGGGACAAGAAGCTTCAGCCTGAAGATATGAGCAACGGAACCTTTTCGATTTCGAATCTCGGCATGTTTGGCATCGAAGCGTTCACAGCAGTCATCAACCCACCCGAAGGTGCGATCCTCGCGGTTGGCACGATCCGCCACGAGCCGGTCGTCGAGGATGGAGCCATCGTACCTGGCCGTCGAATGCGCTTCACGATGAGCTGCGACCACCGACTCATCGACGGCGCCACAGGCGCGAAGTTCATGGGGGCGTTCAAGCGGATCGTGGAATCCCCGCTCAACATGCTGCTCTGAGCGGCGGTGTGTGAAGCGCGGCGCGTTCGCGCTGCCGCGGGTGTTTTGGGGGGTGGTTGGTGGGCTTGGGGCCTGGTTTGGTTTAGTTACACCGCCCGCCCACCCCCACCTGTAATCCTCCCTGGCGCGGCGGTCGCTGCGCTCCGCCTTGCCGGCGCGTTGCGCCGGGCTTCGCCGTTCCGGCTCGCGCTGCCGCGGGTGTTTTGGGGGGTGGTTGGTGGGCTTGGGGCC
>CAMYJN010000162.1 GCA_947258625.1 uncultured Polyangiaceae bacterium
CGGGCGCTGCGCTCGGACGAGGTGGAGCCGCGGCGCCCAGTGGCAGTTCTCTTGGATCACGCTAGCTCGGGAACCCAATCTGTCGACGCTGGGATACGGCTTGCCGAGGCGATGGGTCGCGGCCTCATCGCGTTCCTCTCGGACGAAGTGGCCGAGGCGCAACCGGATCTAGGGCGGCGACTCGAGGCTCTTGGGCCACGGCATTTCGCGATCCAACGTATCTCTGGCCCTGATCGTCAGATATGGTTCGTAGGTATGCGTCGCGCGACACCCGCGGTTCTAATCGTCGGCGCGGGCGATGCCGGTTTTGAGGAATTGAGCATCGATGCGCTACAGCGCCAGCTGAGCTGTCCCGTGGTGGTGGTTCGGGAGACGACCCATTAGTTCAGGACCGGGCGGCCGATCGACCAGGCGCTGCCGCAGCTCGTGATCTTTCTCGCTTTTCCGGTATACGCTTCGTCTCCATGTCGCTGCGCGCCCACCTGACGCCCCTCGATCTTGGGGCGGTGTTCGGCCAGTTGGCAGGCCTGGTCCGGATGCTGGGATGGCTGTTCACGCTCCCCGCCGCGATTGGCTGGCTGTATGGAGAGCTCGTCGAAGCAGGGGTGATTTCGGGCTTGAGCGTGGTGGCTCTTGCACTCGGGCATTGGACTTGTCGACATGAGCCCCGCGTTGGTCTTGGCCCGATTCGAGCCGCCTTGTCAAAGAGCCCTCGTCCCCCTAGGACGCCTACGCAATGGGGGAACCTTTCCACGCCGGCCTCGCGCCGGGAGAAAGACCATGAGCAAGACCGCACTATTGACGGGGGCTGCGGGCAAGGTGGGCAGCTACGTGATCGGGGCACTGGCCCGGCGCGGGATGGAAGTCGTTGCCACCGACGTCCGCTCCGATGGAATCCCGACCGACATTCGCTTCGAGGCCTGTGATCTGACCGACGCCAATGCGGTCACCCGGCTCGTCGCCCGCGTGAAGCCCGATGTCGTGGTGCACTGCGCCGCGATCGTGGCGCCGGTTTCGTATGCAGAGCCCGAGCTTGCCGAAGCGGTGAACCTTGGCGGTACAGAGCACCTGATTTTTGCGACGAAGCGGCATGCGCCGGATGCGTTCTTTGTCTTCGTGTCGAGCTATGCGGCGTTTGGACCATGCTCACCGGAGAACCCGGTTCGTCGCTCGACCGATCCCTGCTCGCCCGACGACAACTACGGCTTGCAGAAACTCACCGCGGAGAGCTGGCTTCGCCATTCCGGCCTCCGACAGTGCTCGTTGCGGCTCGGCGCCGTCATGGATCTCCGCAATCTGATGCCCGAGCACCGGAGCTATCGGCCCTTCGTCTTCATGGTGTCGCTCGATCAGCCCGAGCACGGCGTCGACGTCAGAGATGCTGCGCGCGCCATCGCTTCCGCCGCCGCGCAGGAGCCGGACGGCCATCTCTTCCTGATCGGCGGCGACCAATCGTGGAAAGTCACCGCTCGCCAGCTGCGAGGAGAGGTGTTTGGCGCAGTCGGTATGGCCATGCCTCCCGAAAAGGCGTTTCGTCCGAGCCCCGATCTCTCGACCAAGGACGGCTGGTTCTACGAATGTTGGATGGACGAGAAGTACAGCGAGCAGATGCTCGGCTTCCAGCGCATCTCGCGGGCGGCCTACATGGACGAGCTCCGCAGTCGCTCTCGGGTTCGCAAGGTCGCCTTGTCGCCATTCCGTCCTTTCGTTTCGCGCGCGCTCACCGCGGCTTCGCCATACACGGGAAAGAACGCCATCGAGCCGGGCGCCACGCTTTGGGACGACATCTCGCGCGTCTACGAGCTGCCCTCCGACGTCGCTCGCAACCGCAGCAGCAACCCGCCGCCGCCATCGCCCTTTGCCTGAAGAAAAGGCGTCTGCTGCCCGCGTCAGTCCACCGCGCGGAGCCGCGCGAGCACCGCGCTGGTGAATGCCGGGCGCAAATAGAATCCGCGAGGCATCGTCCACTGCACGGCGCCTTCCTCGTCGGGCGCGCGCCGGCGGCTTCTTCCGTGTGGGGCCTTCGGGCGCACTTGCAGGACCTGACCGAGGTGGCCCGTGATTCGTTCCACGTCGCCCCTGGCGATCGTGTCGGCAAGCCTCTCCCAATCCGTCCGCAGCAGTGTCTCCTCCTCTTGGTTGGGTGCCCAGAGGTACGCTCGGCCGACCCGTCGATTGCGGAGCGGTGTCTCGGAAGCGGCTTCCACCGGAACGAACAGCACGTTGGACAGCTTCTTGAGGACCGTGCTTCCCTCCCAATCGGTATCGGCCATCGCAGCGAGAGAAATCGAGCAAACGAACGTCGACTCCTTTGGCTTCCCGCGAGCATCGAGCGGAATGGTCTTCAGCTCGATCCCGAGTTCGATGAAGTCCGGCTCCGACCGGGAACCCGCCGTTGCGCCAAGCGCCTTTTCGAGAATCTGCCCCGCGACCCCCTTGCCGCGCAGTGACTCACTCGGCACTTCGACGCCGACGCGCGCCCCTAGCTCCCCCAGCGTGAGTCCCGCGATGTCCCGGGCGCGCGCCAGCAACTCCTGATCCGACTGCGGCTCCGGCACAGGCAGCACGGGCTAGTGGAGCTCGCAGACTTTGGTGCCGAAGAGCCGCTCGAGGCCTGTGAGGAGCGCGTCGCTTGGGTCGACGAAGAGGCCGGTCTCCGCGAGGTTGACGCGCCAGTCGCCGGGGGAGTCGAGCTCCAGGGTCACGGGGCAGGGCCCCGGGTACTGCTCGAGCATCGAGCGAAGCGAGTCGAGCTTGGTTCGGTCGATGGTTTCGACGGTGAGGCGAACGGTAATCGACGTGGTGCGTTCTTGAAGGGCGTCACTCAGGAGCGTTGCGTCTTCGAGCAGGATCTTGGCTTCCGGCGCTGCGCTCTCGTCGTTGCGGTCCTGCTCGTGCTTCACGCGACCCCCGAGTAAAATAGGCTCGCCCGACTGCAGCGCTTCGCGGATGCCTTCTTTCTCGAGTGGCTTCGGGCGCACGATCACCTCGATGCGGCCGAGCGCGTCTTCGATGTGGAAGAACGCCATCGTGTGGCCCATCTTGGTTCGGCGTTCGCGGTAGCCTTCGACGGTGCCGCCGACGCTGATCTGCCGGTTGTTCGCGAGTTGGGCCGCGCTCTCGGTCGTCGCATCGCAGAAGTCAAGGAGCTCGCCCCGATACCGGTCCAGCGGATGCCCCGAAACATAGAAGCCCAGCGTGCCCTTCTCTCGAGAGAGCTGGTCGCGCGAATCCCACGGGTCGAGCAATGGGAAACTTCCGCCGGGGTGCTCGTAGACCTGCCCCTCTTCTTCGCCGCCCATCAATCCGAACAGGCTCTCTTGGCCGCTCGACCGCTCTGCCTGGATGCGCTTGCCCCGTTCGATCGCCGATTCGATGGTCACGAAAGACTGCGAGCGATGCACATCGATGGCCTGGTGGACCGTATCAAACGCCCCGCATTGCACGAGCGCTTCGATCACGCTCTTGTTCACTCGCCTCAGGTCGACCCGCGCGCAGAAATCAAAAAGGTCGACAAACGGGCGTTCATGCGCAGGCGCATCTTCTTCGTCAGGCTCGCCTTGGCGCGCTTCGAGAATCGCTTCCACCGCCCCGGTCCCAACGCCCTTGATCGCGCCCAGCCCAAATCGGATCTTCGGCCCCATCGGGTCGTGGACTTCGCCGTTGTGGCAAACCGGCTTGTGCCGAAGGCGTACGACATCTTGTGCGTCATCGGGGTTGTACACGACGGTGAACTCGATCTCGGACTCATTCACGTCGGGCGGCAAGACCGTGATGCCCATCGACCGCGCTTCGGCAACCGTGCGCACCACCTTGTCGATCTTTTCTTTGTCGGCCGTCAGCGTCGCGCAGGTGAACTCGACCGGGTAATGAGACTTGAGGTAGGCCGTTTGATAGGTGATGAGCGCGTAGGCCGCAGAGTGACTCTTGTTGAAGCCGTACCCGGCGAAGTAGGCCATCAGGTCGAAGACTTCTTCGGCCTTTTCCCGCGTGTGCCCGCGCTCCGTCGCGCCTTCGATGAAGATGGCCTTCTGCTTATCCATCTCGGACGCCTTCTTCTTGCCCATGGCCCGCCGCAAGAGATCGGCGCCGCCGAGCGAGTACCCGGCCATCTCCTGGGCGATCTGCATGACCTGCTCCTGGTAGACGATGACACCGCGCGTCTCCTGCAGGATGCCTTCGAGCGAGGGGTGCGGGTATTGAACCTGCTGCCGTCCGTGCTTGCGATGGACGAAGTCCTTGTCCATCTGTGCGCCCATCGGACCAGGGCGGTAGAGCGCCACGGCCGCCACGATATCGTCGAACCGGTCGGGACGAAGCTGCTTGAACAAGTTCTGCATGCCGCTCGATTCGAGCTGAAACACATTGGTGGTTTCGCCCGATTGCAGCAACGCGTAGGTCGCGTCGTCGTCCATCGGAATCTGGTCGATCCGGAACGGCGCTTCTTTGCGATCGGGGCGCCGGTCGATCAGCTTGGTCGCGATGTCGATGACGGTGAGTGTCCGAAGCCCCAGGAAGTCGAACTTCACCAGGCCCGCCGCTTCGACGTCGTCCTTGTGGTACTGAGTGACGTAGACGTCTTTTTCCGGACAGAAGACGGGGACATGGTCCCAGATCGGGCCCTCGCTGATCACGACCCCCGCCGCGTGCATGCCCGCATGCCTGGTCAGGTTTTCGAGCGCCTGTGCGGTGTCGAGCAGCTCGTGGGCCTGGCTGTCCTGTTCGTAGGCGGTCTTGAGCCGGGCTTCTTGTTTGAGGGCGTCACCGATCGAAACGCTCTTTCCCCCGACCGGCTCCGGAATCATCGTGGCAATCAACCCGGCTTCGCCAGGCGTCATGCCCATGACCCGCCCCACGTCACGGACGACGCTACGGCTCTTGAGCTGATGGAAGGTTGCGATTTGCCCGACGCTCGCCTGGCCGTACTTGTCCCGCACGTATTGAATGACGCGGTCGCGCTGATCCATGCAGAAGTCGATGTCGAAGTCCGGCATCGACACGCGCTCCGGGTTGAGGAACCGCTCGAAAAGGAGCCCGTGCGTGATCGGGTTCAGGTCAGTGATGCGCAGCGCCCAGGCCACCAACGAGCCCGCGCCAGAGCCACGCCCGGGCCCAACCGGGACGCCGTTGTCCTTCGCCCAGTTGATGAAGTCCTGGACGATCAAGAAGTAGCCGGCGAATCCCATCTTCAAGATGACGTCGAGCTCGAGCTCGAGCCGGCTGTGGTACGCCCCGTCTTCAAGGGTTTCGCCGCGCTCCCGCATCTCCTTCATGCGCCGGCCGAGGCCTGCAACCGAGAGCGCGCGTAGGTAGTCTTCCTCGCTCGCGCCGCCTGGCACCGAAAACCGCGGCAACGTCGGTTTGGCAAGTGGCGTGGCCTGGCCGGCGCACATTTCCGTGATCAAAAGGGTGTTTTTCGCCGCGTCGGGGACGTGGGCGAAGAGGTTGATCATCTGTTCGGGCGTCTTGAGGTAGAGCTCGGAGGAGTGGTGGTGAACCGCTTCCATTTCGCGAACGCTGCGCCCGGCGCCGATGCACTGAAGCACCAGCTGCGCGTGGGCTGACTGACGCTCGAGATAGTGGCAGTCGTTCGTGCCTACCAGGGGCAGATCGAGCTCCTTGGCAAGCCGGCCTAGAACCTGGTTGAGCGGCCGGTTCTCGGGGAAGCCGTGGTCCTGAATCTCGATGAAGAAGTAGCCGGGGTCGAACGAATCGCGCAGCTTCGCGATCGCTTCGCGTCCGACTTCGGGCCCCTTGTTGAGGATCTCCTGCGCGACGTGACCGCCCATGCAGGCGCTCATCCCCACGACGCCCTTGCTGTGCTTTTGAAGCACCTCAAAATCGATGCGCGGCTCATCATGGACCACCATCCCATCGACCCAGCCGGCGCTCACCAAGCGCACGAGGTTCTGGTAGCCCTCCTGGGAGCTGGCGAGCAGCAGCAAGTGGTGGAGCTCGTGGTTGTTCGGGTCGCGGCGATCGCCGGATGTGAAGCTCACCTCGCAGCCGAGAATGGGCCTGACCTTGGTCTTCTTGCACGCGCGCACCAGCTGCACGGCGCCGAACATGTTGCCGTTGTCGGTCAGGGCGACGGCGGGCATCGCCATCTTCCCAACGCTCTGGACGAGCTGCG
>CAMYJN010000163.1 GCA_947258625.1 uncultured Polyangiaceae bacterium
GACCGGCACGGTCGGGGGTGAAATCTGCGCACTACTCACCAAGGAGGGGCGAAAGGTCCGCGGGCTCGTCCGCCCGCAGTCCGACCCGGGACGGGTGGCCGAGCTTAAGAAGCTTGGCGTCGAGGTCGTCGAGGGAGACCTGAAGGACAGCGCTTGGATGGCTGGCGCCTGCAAGGGCGTGGAGAATCTGTACACGACCGCATCCGCACTGCCCGTCCCCAAAGAGGGCGACGAGATCCACTCGGTGGATCTCGCGGGACAGAAGAACCTTATCGCCGCCGCCGAGACCGCGGGCGTCAAGAACATCGTCTACACTTCGTTTCCTCGTTACGACGACGTCCACTTCCCTCTCGGTGACGCGAAGAACGCTATCGAAGAGGCAATCAAGGCGTCCGGGGTCGACTACACGATCTTGCAAGCGTCGTTCTTCAATGAGACCTGGCTCAGCGCCGCGGTCGGTTTCGACTGGGCGAGCGGCGCGGTCCGCATCTACGGCGACGGCGATCAGAAGGTCGCGTTCATCGCGGCCAAGGACGTCGCCAAGTACGCGGTCGCGAGTCCCGGCAACGCGGCCGTCAAGAACCGCGTCGTGAAAGTTGGCGGACCCGAGTCGGTGACGCCCAATGCCGTCGCCAAGATGTTTGAGGCGGCAGGCAAGCCGCTGAAAGTCGAACACGCGCCCGAGTCGGCGCTGCAAGAGCAGCTGGCCGGCGCCGACAACGATGTCATGAAGTCGTTCTTGGGGTTGATGATTAACATTTCCCGAGGAGACGGGGTCGACACGGCCGCTGCGCGCGCCGCGTATCCGAACGTCGAGTTGACCAAGGTTGGCGAGTTCGTGAAGCAAATCACGAGCTAAGATCGCGATGCGCCTTCTCTCCGCATTTTCTTTGGGCTCAACGGGGAAGGAGGCCGTACCGCTCATTGCGGCGTGGAACGGCTACCAACACGTATTGAAAGGCCGCTTCCATCGGGGAACGTCCCAGCTTCGAAAGGCTGCGACGGCGGCTGAGGCGTTCCCGTTGCTGCTAGTCGCTGTAAACGCCCTTTCAGGTTCGCGCGCCAGGCGACGTAGCATTCAGTACCGCGCAACTCGGCCCTCAACATGAGCCCGACGGGCTAAGAGGTAGGCCGAGGCCATCACATCCGCGCTTGCGTCGGCGTATTCGGCGCCGGATGCGCGGACGACTTCAACGTCGGGGTTACCGGAGGGCTCGAGCGGCAGGTCATCACGCACCATGATCGGAAAGTCCACCGCGTAAACCAGGCCCAGGTCGGTTGCAATGTCGTCGAGCGCCCCGCCGGCCTCGGGGTAGATCATGACGAGGAACGGGAGTTTTCGATCGAGGCACGAGCTCTCCATGTCCCGGAAATGATCGTGGTCAGCGCCGGCCCCGACGACCAGCGTATTCATGTCGGCAACGGGTTCGTTAGACAAGGCTAGCTGCAGACCGGGTCGGGCAGCCGCCTCATAGCGTGCTGACTCGCCTAGGAACGTAGTGAGGGCGTCATTGGTGAGGTGGCGCAAGACTGCCTCGCTTAGCGCTTTCGATGCAGTGTTCACAGATCTCTTCCTTTTGTCCTGGCTTCTTCCGGAGTGCGACACCTATTGCGGGTGATCCGGCGCAGCGTCGACGATGAAGCGGTACGTCGTGGACCACGTCTGGGTTCGTCGCGGTTCCAAGTAGATCCGGATGAATGGCTCGGGGCAGGCCGCTCGCTCCACGGCCCAGAACACCATCCGCGCGATCGGCGCATCCCCGCGGAACGCCACCGCCGCCCCGGTCCTACGGTTGCGCACGACGGCGGCGTTGTAGGTGCCAGGGTCGGCGCCTTTGAACACGGGCCACCACAGCGCGAGGTCCTCGAGCGGCCGGACCACGTCGATCTGGCCGCCTCGAAACCAGGCGATGTCGCCGAGTGGTATCGGCGCGTCGGCGGAGAACGGGAACTCGACGGCGTAGTCCGGGCCGTAGGGCACATCGTCGATGATCGTGAAGTTGTGGTTGTAGTTCGTGATGTCGATGGTCTTCGTGCCGCGGTTCTCGAGGCGATGCTCGATCACAAACGCGCTCTGGCCCTCGTGGAGCCGGATGGTCTTCCGGTAGCAGTACGCCCAGCCTCGCTCGCCGTGGAGGGCTTGCGTGAAGGTCACCCACGCCGGTCCGTGTTCGACGACCCATTCGCCTGGGTGCACCATGCGGTACTCAGCGTCGAACTGGTACGTGTCGTTCTCGCCACGAGCAAGCAGGCCCACGCCGATCTTCACGAACGATTCCCCCGGCCGGGCCTCGGCGAACCCCATGGGGTGGAACATCGCGAATTCCTCGGCGGGACCGCTGACGGAATCGTGGCGGTAGGGGTCGTGCTCGGCGTGCAGGGGACCGTAGAAGCGGTGGCCGTGGCACTCGACCTGTTCGATGAGTCCCGACCAGTCGAAGCGGGTGCCCCGGTAGTACCCGCGTTGGGCGTCGGGGAGGTACATCGACATTCGCAGGACGCCGTTGTGGAGTTCCAGTCGTGGGCAGTCGGCGGATGAGGTTCGGGGCTTCATGACGGCACACCTATGGACGTCCTGGCCCACATCGGAAACGCCCTTGGGGGATCAGCGTTGATCGAGCGCGCTCCGCGCCTGGGTTTTTACTTCGGCTGCGTCGGGGTCGCAACCGGCCCCAAACAGGCCGGTCGTGAGGGTCGGTTTCTCCAAGGCTGGGCGGGGAGGACAACTCGGTTGAAGAGCCTGCGATGCTGTTGTGATGGGGCGAACGGCGCTCTAGAGTCCCCCCATGATTCGAGCCTACGCGACCCACGGCGCCAACGAGTCCCTCGAGCCTTTCGAGTACGACCCGGGAGATCTGAGCCGGGGGCAAGTCGAGATCGACGTCCTCGCTTGTGGCGTGTGTCACTCCGACCTATCCGTCGCCAACAATGACTGGGGATTCTCACAGTATCCCATCGTGCCTGGGCACGAGGTCGTCGGCACGATCGGCGCCGTCGGCGAAGGCGTGAGCTCGGTGAAAGTCGGCGACACGGTCGGCCTCGGCTGGTTCAGCGCGAGCTGCATGACCTGTGATCAGTGCATGAGCGGGGATCACAATCTCTGTCTCAGCGCCGAGCAGACCATCGTCGGGCGCTACGGCGGCTTTGCGAACAAAGTTCGGTGCAGCGCCGAGTGGGCGACGCTGCTCCCCGAGGGCGTCGATCCGAACAAAGCGGGGCCGTTGTTCTGCGGCGGGATCACCGTGTTCAACCCCATCGTGCAATTCGGCGTGAAGCCGACCGACCGCGTGGGCGTCATCGGCATCGGCGGGCTCGGTCACTTCGCGCTGCAGTTTTTGAACAAGTGGGGCTGCGAGGTCACCGCCTTCACCTCGACCGATGCCAAACGCGAGGAAGCCAAACGGATGGGTGCGCATCACACCGTGAGCTCCCGGAACGCCGCTGAGCTAGAAGCCGTGAAGGGCTCGTTTGATTTCATCTTGTCGACCGTGAACGTCGACCTCGACTGGAGCCTCTACTGGGACGCGCTCGGCCCGAAGGGTCGCTTGCACACGGTAGGCGCCGTCCCTGCCCCAATCCCGGCGCCGGCGTTTACGATGATCGCCGGCCAGAAGAGCGTCTCGGGGACGCCGCTCGGCTCGCCGGCAACCACGCGCAACATGCTGGAGTTCTGCGCGCGCCACGGCATCGAAGCGGCAACCGAGCACTTCCCGATGAGCCGGTGCAACGACGCCCTCGAGCACCTGAAGTCGGGGAAGGCACGCTACAGAGTCGTGCTGGAAAACGACTTCGCGTAGGCCGCAGGACAGCTCGTAGTGGGAGATTGGCGCCAAATCGCCTCGAACCCATCCGCGCTGGCGTATTTCGCCCGGCCTCGTATACGATGCTCGTCATGAGCAAGTTCAGGAGCTCGGTCAGCATTCAGCCCTACTTCACGGTCCAGGAAGACAAGATGGAAGATGCTCGGCAAGTCCTCGACCGCTGCGTCGAAGCCAGCGCGAACGAAGCGGGGTCCTACTTCTACAATTTCACAGTCAGCGGCAACGTGGTGTTCTGTCGTGAATATTACACGGACGCGGACGCGGTGCTGACGCACCTGGGAAACGTGGGGGCTCTCATCGAAGAATTGTTGAAGGTCAGTGAGCTCACGCGATGCGAAGTCCACGGACCGGCCGCGGAGCTCGAGAAACTCAAGGAGCCCATGGCGGCGCTGAATTGCGACTGGTTCACGCTCGAATGCGGCGTCGAGAAATGAGGCCGTTCAGGTCGGTGGTCGCCGCACTTGGTCTCGGTTAGCCTGGGGCGCCGGGCTTCCCCGGCCCGTGATCCGGCATTGCTCCTCTCAATCCCACGCAAAGACAACCTTGCCAGCTTTGCCAGCATCGGAGAGCTCAAATGCCTCTCTTACCTCCGTGATAGCAAAGGTATGGGCGACGATATCCTCGGGCCGTATCTTCCAGCGCACGATGTGCTCTATGGCATCTTCCATCTCGGCGATACCAGACATCCAGGACCCATGCAGAGTGAGTTGCTTCTGTATCACGGTGAAACTCGGGTTGAGACTCAGGTTACCGTGTTCACCCAGAAAAACGACTCTGCCCCAGAGCCGCGCTGCTTCCAAAGAGAGCACTCGCCCGGCCTGAGAGGCAGAGCATTCCAAGGAGACTTCGACACCCTGTCCATTCGTGTACTCCCTGATCTTGTTCAGGACCTCATCATCGGCGACAAGTCCCAGATCGCAGCCTAGTTTTTCGGCTGTAGCCACTCTTTCAGGACTTATGTCCACGCCAATCACTTTTGCCCCGCGCGCCTTGGCGATGATGGCCGCAGCAAGACCAACAGGGCCAAGGCCCACGACTAAGACCGTGTCATAACCGGATACATCCGCCCGACGCACACCCTGAAATGATGTGCCGAATCCGCAGGAGATGATGGCGCCGTCAATGAAACTCAGCTCTTCCGGAAGCTTCAGCAGAGTGTATTCCTCTGTCAGCATGAAGTCGGCGTAGGCGCCATCCCTGTGCCAGCCGTACACACTTCTTTGGTCGCTGGTGCAGTTGACGATCCAGCCTTTGCGGCAGGCATTACAACTACGGCAGCCGGTGATGTGGTACACGATCACCCGGTCGCCCTTTTTGAACTTCTCACAGTTGGGCCCGACTGCTTCAACAGTCCCGGAGGGCTCGTGCCCGGCAATACAGCCCTGGTAGTGACCGGGGTCCTCGAGGTTCATGGTGCGGTAGATGTTGTGGAGGTCACTGCCGCACATTCCGGCTGCTTTCATACGCAACAGGACCTGCCCTGGTCCGGGCTCAGGCACCGGAAACTCTCTCAATTCGACTTGGCGTTTGCCGCCGAGAATGATTGCGCCCTGCATTGTGTTCATCATCACCCCTTCCCTGTACTCGCCTGCATGAATGTGAGTATTGTCGCTAGTGGATGAGGAGCCACTCCAGGGCCACGTCGTCGCTCTCACCGTCGATGAAGCGAAGTGGAGCGGAGATCCAGTTCGGCGATCCGAACGCGGCCCACGGGAGCGCTGCAAGTCGACATAACGAGCTAGTACCGCGAAATTCGGCTCTCAGCTTGATCCCGATGGGCTAAGAGAGCTCACCGAGTGCGGAGACCTACCAGCGGTAAGTGGCTAAGGACTTGGGCGCGACAGCCGATGAAAAAGACGTTTCCCCCGCCAAGACGGAAAAGGGCTGCTCTACATCCGTGGAGTTTGCGACGATCAGTACGATTTCCCCATCCGCGTTTTCGAAGGCAACGGTCGTAACGGTGTCGAGCGACCCGTAGTCCGAAGCGATGCGCACCGCGCCGGGGTGGATGTATTTCGAGAACTGGCCCAGCAGCCAGAATTCAGGCGTCTTGTACCAGTCCGGATTGTCTCCATCGGTCTTGACCAGGAGGGTGGGATCCAACAAGCCGAGCTGGTTGTAGGGCCCCTGATTGGCTTCGTCCAAGGATTGCGTCGACATGGTGACCCAGGAGACATAGCCGGTCGACCAGTTCCTGAAATGGCGGAGCAGCGTCTCATAGCCGCGCCGGTTGCCGTCCGCGTTCAGGCCCCACACGGTTCCCTCGGTGAAGACGATGTCTTTGTCGGGATGGGCCTGGT
>CAMYJN010000164.1 GCA_947258625.1 uncultured Polyangiaceae bacterium
AGTTGAAGAGCTGCGCATGAAAGCGCTCGAGCATCGCCCGGCCGCGTGGGTCATCTAGCAAGCGCGCCGCCTGGTTGGCGATCTGTTCCGGCGTGCGCAGTGCGCCCTGCTCGGCTTGATCGAGCAAGGCGTCATCCGGTCCGCTGTTCCAAATCATGTACGAGAGACGGGATGCGATCTCGAAGTCGCTCAGCTGCACGGCGTCCCCGCTCTGGCTCTGACCGAGCTCGACCCGATAGACGAAATGGGGCGATTGCAAGAACGCCTCGAGCAAGATTCGAGCTCCGGCGTCGAATGCCGTCATCTCGGGGAAATGCGCGGAGCCCTGCCCGAAGAGGGCAATGTGCGCATCGATTTCCTCGTTAGAGAGAGTACGCCGATACGCGCGGCGGCCAAGGTCGCGAACCACGACACGCGCGCGTTCCGAAGCGTCGCCGGGGAGTCCCTCCGGTAGCAGGCCGGCGAGTATTCCCAGGTCGGACGTCGCCGCTTCAGCCAAGGTCTCTGCCGCGTCTTGGTAATCGCCCCAGAGGTCGCTGCTCACGCGGAGCGCGCGAATGTTGTTATCGAAAAAGCTAATTCGGGTGTCCGGTTCGAAGCTGCCCGAGAGATCCGGCGCCTCCGTGAGACGGAGCAAATCGCGCACGCTGTTTTCCCACTGACTGTGCGTGAGTCGCGGGAAGGCGGTTGCTGTCGCAAGCTCGCCGGTCGCGCCGCAAACCGAGCGACCGCAAACTGGGGCGGACGTTCCGCCACTGCCCAGCGTTCCACCAGTCCCAGGCTCCGTGGTCGCTTCGCCGATCGCCCCGTTGCAACCGAACAGCAGGAGGACGCTGCAGATCTTCAGATGTCGAATGCGCAAATTAACCCTAGAGGCTCAAGTTTCTAGCCTAAGGGGTGTGGGTGTCAAGGGTCCGGTAGGCGTACACCGTGATTCATCCGCCCGAGGTGTTGCCGTGCTAATTCCCCCGGGTGTCCAACCTCGCCGGCCTTCTCGAGCGCCTCGATCTGGAGCTTCTCGATCGCGATCTCTTCCGTGGATTCAGTCCCCACGACGGTCGGCCTCGGATTTTCGGCGGCCTGGTCGCTGCGCAGTCGCTCATCGCGGCGTGCAGAACGGTCGAGGGCCGCGTTGCACATTCGCTGCACGGGTATTTCCTGCGTGAGGGCGATACCTCGGTTCCTGTCATTTATCATGTCGACCGCATTCGGGACGGGCGCTCGTTCGCCACGCGGCGTGTCGTGGCCAAGCAACACGGCGAAGCGATTTTCAACCTGTCGGTTTCCTTCCAGGCACCGGAGGAGGGCCTCGAACACCAGACCGACATGCCTGAAGCGCCGCCACCGGAGACCGTCCCCACGAACGTGGAGCGATTGCGGGCTTACAAAGATCGCTCGGACAATCCGGCGCTCGATTTTCTCTTGATGCTCGACCGGCCCATCGAGCGACGCGAGGTGGATCACGTCGATCTGCTCGACCCCAAGCCGCGAGCTGGCATCCAACGAACTTGGTTTCGCGCGGCGGGCACGCTCGACGACGACCCGGTCATTCATCAGGCAGTTCTCGCGTACGCCAGCGACTACGGACTGCTCGAAGCCTCGTTCACCCAACACGGTCACAGCTTCCTGACCGACAAGCTCATCATCGCGAGCCTGGACCACGCGATCTGGTTCCACCAAGCTTGTCGTGCAGATGAGTGGATGCTCTACGTGACCGACAGCCCACGTACCGCCGGAGGGCGCGGACTAAACCTTGGTCGGATTTACTCCAGCGACGGAGCGCTCGTCGCGTCGGTCGCGCAAGAGGGTTTGATGCGAAAACGGAAACCGCGATGAGTCGACGTAGCGCACGGCTTTGGTTTGCGATCGTCATCGGCCTTGGTTTCGTTGGATCTCCGGCGCTGGGTCAGACCAGCCCGCTGCCCTCGCCTGTGGAGGAGGCAGGTCCGCGCGAGACGTCGCCGGAGCTGCTTGAGATCGACCGAAGGATTCAGGAACTGCGCGCCCGACTCCAGAGCTGGAGGGCCAAGGCAGAGGAGTACAAGCGTGCGGGGGAGGAAGCACAATCCCGCGGAAAGGTCCTCGACGAGGAGGTCGCACGCCTTCAGGAACGGAAGGGGGTCGAGGTGCCCGAGGGCGCGACCGCGGCGGAGCTTGCTGCAAAGCTGGCGGAGGCCGAGCAGGATCTGGCGGCGGCGCGACGTGATGCCACGGAGCTCGATGCAGAATCCGAGGCGAGGGCAGAGCGACGTCGAAGGGTCCCCGAGTTGCTTCTGATCGGGAAGCAGCGGCTCCGAGATCTCGAGGGCAGCCCCATCGCTGCAGGCGACGACGCGCCACAAACCGAGGCGTTTTCGGAAATCGACTCGCTTAGACGGGAAGCGCTGCTGGCGGAAATCGAAGCGTATCAAAACGAGCTCGCAAGCTACGAGGTACGGGGTGCGCTGCTCGCTAAGAGCCGAGACCGAGCGACCTTGCGAATCGCATACTACGAAGCTCTGACAGCGAAGCTGCGAGAAGCGACGCAGCGCATGGAGCTCCTCAAGGTCGAGAGCGAGACCGAGGAAGCCAAAAAGCTCCTCCAGGAGCTGACCTTACTACCCGAGGGGTTCAAGCAAACGCTCGAAGAGCTCTACCGGCGAAACGAAGCATTGGCTTCCGTTTGGACCGGGGACGGCGGGCTCTACCGGCAGATCGAAGACGTCAGCGAGAAGCTCGCGCGGGCCGAAGCAAGAGTTGCGGAAATCGAGTCCGAGCTCCTTCGGCTCGCCGCCCGCGTCGAGGCTGTTGGTCTCGCGGATTCGGTTGGTGCCTTGCTTCGACAGCATCGCGCAGACGCACCCGACATCGGGATGTACCAGCGTTTCATTCGGATGCGTCAGGAGCAGATCGGCGACGTACAGCTTCAGCAGATCAAGCTTCGGGAGCAACGCCAGGCGCTGGCTGACATCGATACTCTCGTCGACGAGGTGATGGCGTCGGTCGACGAGCCCGTCTCTCCGGAGGCCCGTCGAGAGGTCGAGCAGCTCCTTCGGCAACTCTTCGAAACTCAGCGCAGGTACATGGACGCGCTCATCGACGACTACGAGACCTACTTCCAAAAGCTCGTCGACTTCGATTCGAGTCAGCACGAGCTCATCGACCGCACCAAGGACCTTCTCGACTTCATCGACGAGCGCATCCTTTGGGTCCCGAGTGGCAAAGCGGTGCAGCCGGAGCTTCTCTCCGACGGGCGCGATGCGATGACTTGGCTATTGAGCCCGCAATATTGGGCGCAGCTCGGCAGGGCTTGCCAAGAAGCCGCGACCAAGTTTTGGCCGGTCAATCTTCTCGTCTTGCTCCTTGTCATCGTTTTCTTTGCGTTTACAAGGAGAGCCAGGCGGCGGCTTCAGATTCTGGAGGAAACAGCGCGCAAACCCAACTGCGCGACCGTGGCGCCCACGATCGAAGCCTTCCTTATTACGCTCGCATTCGCACTCTGGTTACCCGCGGTCTTTGCCTATGTCAGTTGGCATGTCGGGGTGTCTCCCGTCGCAACCCAGTTCACTCGCAGTTTCGCACATGGGTTACTGGTTGCCTCTGCGTTTTGGGCGACCATTCGCTTGTGTAGGCAGCTCGTTCGTCCGGATGGAATAGCCGGTGCGCACTGCGGATGGCCGGCTACCGCCACGCAATCTCTGTATCGAAGCCTTCGTTGGTTTGCAGCCCTGACCGTGCCTGCGGTCTTCATCATTTTCGTTTTCGAAGCTCGCGGTGAGGACCTTTGGCGCGAGTCGGTCGGCCGCGTGGCGTTCTCCTTGTCGATGCTCGCCGTGGCTGCGTTCAACTATCTGGCACTACGGCCCGACGGCCCGGTGACGACGGTGGTGGCCGGACGCGACCCCATTCGCCCCTGGGTCTGGCGAATGCTCCAGATCTTCTCGGTGCTGCTGCCGTTCGGCCTCATCTTCGGAGCACTCTACGGCTTTTACTGGACGTCGCTCCAGCTTGCGATTCGCTTGCATCTATCTGCGTTTCTCGTCTTCCTCGTCGTATTCAGCATTCAGCTCTACGCCCGCTGGGCAATGGTGTCGGAGCGCCGCGCCGCCCTCGAGGACGACGAGCTTTCGGATGCGACCGCCAAGCCGACGCCCACCATGCAGGTCAGCCGTCTGATGATTGGCACCGGCGTTCTCATTGTCATTCTCGGACTGCTCGCCGTTTGGGCCGACCTCTTGCCTGCAACACGAATTCTCCATCAGGTCGAGCTCTGGAGCGTCACCCAGAAAGTCACGGTCTCCGAGATCGACCCGTCCGGGGTCGAACACTTCTCCACCGACGAACGGCTGGTCGCTATCACGCTCGCAGAGCTCTTCCGATCCGTTTTCATCATCTTGCTGACTGTGGTTTTCATGCGTGCCGTTCCGGGCTTGCTCGAGGCCACCCTGTTTCGCGGGCTGGGCCACGGCGTGCGCTATGCCTATTCGACGATTGCGAAATATGCCGTGGTCCTGGCGGGCCTGGCGCTCGCCTTCGATGCAATCGGTATCGGCTGGTCGAGTATTCAATGGCTGGTCGCGGCCATCGGCGTGGGGCTCGGCTTCGGCCTTCAGGAGATCTTCGCCAATTTCGTTTCTGGGCTGATCATCTTGTTCGAGCGGCCGATTCGGGTGGGCGATGTCGTCACCGTCGGCGAAGTCAGTGGAACCGTTTCGAGAATCCGCACTCGTGCGACCTGGATCACTGCGTTCGATCGCAAAGAGCTTCTGGTGCCCAACAAAGAGTTCGTCACGGGGCAGCTGATCAATTGGACGCTGTCGGACGCAGTGCTGCGTCTCTCGATTCCGGTCGGCATTGCGTACGGCTCGGACACGAATCGGGCCATCGAGGTCCTCGAGCAGGTCGCCAAAAAGTCGTGGCGAGTTTTGGCTGACCCCCGCCCTCACGTTTTCTTCATTGCCTTTGGCGACAGCTCGCTTTCCTTCGAGCTACGCGTATTCGTGCGCAGCGCAGACCAGCTGTTCGCCGCGCGCCACGATCTGCACATGGGCATCGACAAAGCGTTTCGCGAAGCCGGCATCGAAATCGCGTTCCCACAAAGAGACTTGCACCTGCGCTCCGTACCTGTCGAGATGAAGCTTCCCCCGAGCCGCAGCGACTGAGCCCCGTCGGCCTGCGATCACTGCAAGTTGTAGTTGATCATCATCGATTGACCGCCACGCCGGACCGAAAGGGTGAACTTGTCGGCCGTCCGCAAGGTCGTATACGCGCCGAGCGCTGCATCGGGGTTGCTCAGGGACTGCCCGTTGATGCTCTCGAGGATATCGCCGTTTTGGATCCCGATCTTGGTCAGCAAGGTGTTAGGCCGAATGCCTCGGATCTCCATGCCGATCGATTCCCCGTTTTCGATCTTGGGTGCGACCGCGGCGATACCGATGATTTTGCCTGCGCTGTCGAGCACTTTGTTGAGCATCGATCGCGAGAGGTTGTAGTTGCTGTCGTTCACGCGGT
Organism: uncultured Polyangiaceae bacterium; assembly: GCA_947258625.1. Classification (GTDB taxonomy): domain Bacteria; phylum Myxococcota_A; class Polyangia; order Polyangiales; family Houyiibacteriaceae; genus SG8-38. The sequence goes on from CAMYJN010000164.1 coordinate 5,491, forward strand.
CGATGCCCTCGGCCATCTCGCTCTCGCTCAGCCCGGCGTTGCGATCCGCCGTCCGGGCCTTTCTGGTGCTCGGCTTCTTTTTCACGTCGGCCTTTTTGGCCGGCCGAAAGACCGGCTTCTTGGCGGCCCCTGCAACTTGGAACATCGCGAGCCGGCACAGGCCGGCCTTGCTCTGAAGCACCACCGCATCGGATTCGATCGCGCGAATCCTCGACCCCTCGACCTCGGTTCCACCGTAATGAAGGCCCGCCTTCTTGTCGCTTCCGACGATGGCGGCGAGTGAGCGTTGCAGGTCGCCCGGGATCACGACTGTGCCGATCACACGCATGTCGCCGGTGCAAAGGGTTCTGACGTCTTCAGCCGGCAGATCCTCCATCGGCAAGTCGGAGTCCTCGCTCGGAACGCTCGACAGGTCCCCTAACGCAGAATTGAAGATGTTTCGCCTTAGGATGATGCTGGGATCGCGTCTACGTGGAGCACGCAAGGGTGCAACGGCTTTCCTCGAGGGCGCGGGGCGGGCGTCAACCTCGTTGGTCAGCACCCGCTCGGCAAGCAATGCGGTCGCCCCCTGAGCGCAGAAGAGCGCGCAGACTGCGAGCGTCGAGAGCACCAGCAAGTTTCTCAGTC
>CAMYJN010000165.1 GCA_947258625.1 uncultured Polyangiaceae bacterium
GAATGCGGCAACGCACAGTGCGCAGCTCTTTGCCAGACTGTACGGCTTCTATTCGGCCATTGGCGTTATCGCCCATCTTATGTTTGGCGGCGTATGGTTCATGCGCGTCTTCCGACTGCTTTTCGCCAGATAGATCCTGCCCTACCGCAACCCTATTTTGCGCGCCGCCAAGCCGAAGCAGACTGCCCTCTATCGCAAGCGAAATGGGTGCGTTTGAGGTGCAGCCGTACGCGCTAGCCCTTGCTCCCCCACTCCCCGACCAAGTACCGTCCCCGCACGGGGCAGGGCTTGATGCCGTCGCGGGCTTTGTTCGGTGTGGAGAGGTGCGGCGGGTGGGAGGAGAAGCGCATGTCGGACTCCGTTGCCTTCGCACTAGTCATCTCGAACTTCATTCCTAGTGCGTTTCTCGCGTTTTAGCTTTCGCATCTAGCGATGGAAAAAGGCGCAGAGATCGCCACAGGCATCAGACGAGGCGCGCCCATTCCAACGATGACCCGATGGATGATGCTGTACACAGTGTTTGTGTGCTGGGCCATGGCGGCAGTGGGTGCCTCTCTGTTCTCAGTCGTCCTGAACCTCAAGATTGCCGCCCAAGTGGCCAGCACGGATCTCAAGCTCGTGGCCCACTTAGCGGCTTTCCTGCAAGCGATTGTCGTGTTCACGTGGGCGGTGATGGGCCCGCTCCATTTCATCCACTACCGTTCGATACTGCACCAAGCCAAAGCAGACTGACCCCCTTGCTACCGAGCTCTGCGCCCTAGTACCGTCCGCTCACCGGGCAGGGCTTGATGCCGTCGCGGGCTGTGTTCGGTGTAGAGGTGCGGCGGGTTGGAGACGTAGCACAATGACAGATTTAGCCGTCCTCGCAGCGATTGCTTTTCTCTTTGTGATGGGCAGTTCTCTGTTCTTCTACTTGTCGAGCAAGACCAAGGATGTCGGGTACCAAGTCGTTACCGGCGTCGTTGATGGCGTTGCCATGTCGGTCCACCAGCGAACGTTCTTGCTCTACAACTATTGGGTGCCCCACATGGGGAGTCTGGCGTCCTGCTCGGGTTTGCTTGCATTTGCGCAGATGCAGTTCGCTGAGCAGACGACAGACGGCGGCATCAGGATTCTTGCGTACCTGGCGGCCTTGTTTGGCGCTGCTGGTGCGGTTGGAGTGTTGGTCCTCGGCGCCTCGTCGTTCGTCCACTACCGATCCGCCCTGCGCCAAGCCGAAGCCGACTGACTCCTTGCGACTCCTATCCGCGCCTTAGTACCGTCCGCTCACCGGGCAGGGCTTGATGCCGTCGCAGGCTGTGTTCGGGTTTCGATGCACGACGGACTGGAGAACCCCATGCCGAATGAAGCCGTCATCATTTCGATGCTTGCGCTCCTCCTCATTACGACCTCCATTTTTTCGTGGCTCGTTAAGCTAGCCAATGAGCAACGCGAGAGAATTGTGACAGGGGCTCACCAGGGTGTTCAGCTGTCCAACAAGCACCGATGGGTGATATTCAGCAACGATTGGCTCGGGTGCAAGTTCTTCCCGGTAGGCGTTCTCTTGGCAGTTGCCTATGGTCTTCTACTGATCGGGCAAAGCGCGGATGATGCAGATGTCAGGGTGGTTTCGTTCGGTATCGTCTTTGTGATGACCGCCACGGCGGCCTTCACTCTCGTTCTAGGGGTTTCAGATCTGATCTTCATTCGCTCCGTGCTTCGTCAGACCAAACGGAAGTGACTATGGTTAGAACGTCGCCAAACCGAAGGAAATTGACCTTGCTCCCCCACTCCCTGCCTTAGTACCGTCCGCTCACCGGGCAGGGCTTGATACCGTCGCGGGCTGTGTCTCGGGGTGTAACGGATGGCGGCTTGAGGAGCAAAGTTATGTCGGATCTCAGTGGCCTCCTGGCGATTACCGCCCTCGGCCTGTCGGGTGGTTTCTTTATCTTCTACTTCTCCAGAATGACAAACGAATTGGCCGACCAAATTGTGACCGGCTTCATCGGTGATCATCCCATGCCGCCCACGCAGCGATGGCTCAAGTTCTACAGCTCATGGGTGTCCTTCGTGACGGGGGGGGTAGTAGTGGTATTCTCTGTTGCATTCGCGGTACTAATAATCGCCGACCATGTGGGTCATGCGGACAGTAAGCTACTTGCGTACTTGTTTGCGTTCCTCCTCTCTATTGGCGCCGTCATGTGGCTGGTACACGGGACTGTGCAGTTCATCAGTTACCGATCCTTGCTCCGCCAAGCCGAAGCAGACTGACCCCTTGCGTGTTCAGCTTACTCGCCACGCGCGGGGTCCCTTTCGAGGGGTTTCGTGTCCGGCTAGGCGAGCAAGGTCCGCTCGCGGCGATGCACACGCATGATGGGCCGGCGGCCGAGAACCCAGGTTGGATCGGAGCCTGGCGGGAGGATCTTGAGCCGCCCGCCGTGCTCGCCTTGCAGGTGACAAAACGGACAGGGAGAGGTGAGATTGTCGGGGTCATCGGTGCCGTCGACGGCGCGATACTGCACGTGGTGGAGGGTCACGTTACGTTGATGGCACACCGGACTGGTGCAGCGGTAGCGGTCTCGCCGATAGATCGCTTCCCACCGATCCGAAACGCCCAACGTGGGCACCCACGTCCGCCAAAAGCTCGCGCAGAGGAACTGGATGAAGCTCGTGCCAGGCAGCTTGCGACTGTGAACCTGCTCGAGCTGGCGGTAGTGGAGGAGCACGTCGCCCGGGACGCGGATGCGCAAGGTCACCTTGCCCCTCGAACTCCCGGATATCTGGACAGCTGGGGTCTCCTCACTCGGGCGTCGGTTCGGGTGAGCGTCGACTTCGTCGGTTGCGTCGCATTGATCCGAGCGACCGTAGGCCTCGTCCGATCCGTCCGGGTAGGGTGCGAAGTCGCACGCGACGTTACTCAAGAGCTCGCCGCTGAGAATCGATCGCTCGAGGGCTTGCATCTGTTCGATGTGCTCTTCGCTCGGCGGGGAACGGTCGGTTTGTACTCCGAGGCGGGTGGCCAGCTCCACCGCTTGCACCTCCTCACGCAGATGCTTGAAGGTGCGACGCTCAGCGCGCTCGACCCACGCGCGCTCCGTGTCGGCGGTGGCGATGCGAGCGAGCAGCTGCGCGGCTTCGAAGCCGACGCGGCCTTGCTGAAGCGCGTCGACCAGGTGGTCGAGCCCCTGACTGCGGCGTGCCAAGCTGAGCTTGCTCCGGAGCGCTGCGCGCGACATGCCGAGCCGCTCTCGCGCGTAGTGTGCTTCGCTATGAAAGCCGAGTACCTGCCACCCGCGAAGCGCCAAGAGCCGCTGGGCGACGCGACCGAAGAAGAGATCGCGACTGGCGAGCTCGGCGCTGTAGTGACGGATGCGCGCGTCGAGCGCCTCGATGCTGCTCGGCAGGTCATCGACCTCGGGCGCCTCACCTGCAATGGGCCGAGCAGCCACGGCCGGACGGCTGTGAAGCTCTGCATCGGCGTGCTGGTGCTGGAGACGCTTCATCTCGGCGCGCCACGCCGAGTCTTGCGCCTCCATCTGCACGGTCACCTCGTCGTCGGTGGGATCGAGGAGCTCGAGCAGCGAGAGGGTGCCCTCGGCGAGAAGCGCCTCGAGACAATGGCCGGCGGCAGACTTGCCGTCCATGTGCTCCACCATCATGCGCGTGGCCTCGAGGGCCCATGCCTCTTCGACGGGCACCGTGAGCGAGAGCGTGCGCGTGAGCTCGTCGTCGTCGAGTGGCTCGTTGGGGCTCAGCGCGATGCGCATTGCCTGCACCGTCTTACCGCGTGCCACCTGAAGGAGCGCGGCTTCGGTTTGTGGCGTGGCATGACGCGCAAGGAGCTCCACCATGCTCCAGCCGACCGACCCCGTTTCGAGGGCCTCGCCCAATTGCGGAAGCGATTCGAGACGTCGTGCCAGCGCGCGACTCTCGGCCGCCCACCGCCCGCTGCGGCAGCAGCGCTCGAGCGCATATGCACCCAACGTCGAAAACCCAAGCTCGTGAAACCCGCCACCAAGTCGGTGGAGCGCCTGGCCAATCCGAAGGCGAAGGCGCCCTGCGCCGCGGGCGAGATGGTAGAGCTCCTCGTCGAGGAGGCCGACCTCGCCCACCCCAAGAGCCAGGGCTTCGAAGCTAGATCTCCACATGATTTCTGGCATTTCTATACCAATTACTGAACATATGTCAAGCAATCGGTGCAACTACTCGCGATCGGCGCGGGTGCCTCGGGCACGACGTTCGACATCGCCTCGAACACCATCCTCACGCGTCGTGTGAAAGCTGTAGTCCGCGTGGGAACGGAGCACCGTGGAGCCAGTCCACCGAAGAACGAGCGCGAGCAGCGGGATGTGGAGCGCCACAAACACTGCGTAGGCGTCTCCGTCGCTCATCCCTCAAGCGCGCAAGGGGCGTGCCACTCCGCAACCGCTCGGGTTTGCTGCATACCGCAAGACGTCTGGCGAAACTTCTTCGCCCCGCGACCAGTTTGCGAAGTTCTTACGCCGGGATGCGGTCGCAGACTGTGTCTTGCTCCTTCGCTCCGTGCCTTAGTAGCCTGCCGTCTTGGAGCAGGGCTCGAGCCGTCGCGGGCTGTGTTCGGTTTCGGAGTGCGGCGGATGGAGGACCGACACGTCAGATCTCACCCTACTGGTTGCGGAGGCCTTTCTACTCGTGGCAGTTGGCCTGATCCTTTAGAAATGGCGAACCATGTGGCCAATGGGAACATCAAGCTGGTGGTCCACGTGGGCGCTTTCCTCACTGCGATCCACGGGGTTTCCGCTCTGTGTGTGTCGTCGATCGGTTTTTTGGGCCTCCGACGCAAATTGCGCCGCGACCAACAGCGCCAAGCCTAGGCAGGCTGACCGGCCCTGCAACTCATCGCAACTTTGGCCCCTGCCGTCCGATACGTGGGCATGGAGCACCTCTCTAGTGGGCCGGCGACATCTCCGACCAGTTCCGCAGACCATCCACTAATATCGTTTGCCGTTACTAACGTCTTGCGTTACTATTCTTCATGATCAAGAGCTTCCGCGACGAGGAAGCCGAGCGGATCTGGCGGGGCGAGATCTCCAAGAAACTGCCTCGTTCGATCCAGCAGGTCGCCAGAAGAAAGCTCCGAATGCTGAACAACGCACAAACTCTGGAAGACTTGAAGATACCTCCCGCCAACCGACTAGAGGCTCTCAAGGGCGGCCGACGCGGTGAGCACAGTATTCGGATCAATCAGCAGTGGCGACTCTGCTTTCGCTGGAAAGATGGCCAAGCACACGAAGTGGCCATCGTGGACTACCATCGCTGAGGAGCTGTCATGGGCCGAAGACTGAAGAATGTTCACCCAGGGGAAGTGCTTGCTGAAGAGTTTCTCAAGCCCTTGGAAGTGAGCGCATATCGCTTGGCGAAAGAGATTGGCGTCCCGGCAACACGAGTCTCCGAGATCCTGCATGGGCGGCGCGCCATCAGCGCGGACACGGCGCTGCGCCTGGCCAAGTACTTCGGAACCTCGGCGAAGTTCTGGCTCGGCCTTCAAGAAGACTACGAGTTGGAGGCAGAGTCGCTAGCCAAAGCCAAGGAGCTCAAGGCGATCGTGCCGCTGGACCAAACAGGGTGAACCGTCCGCCCGGGCAGCCCGCCCGAACGTCTGAACTCCACCAATTCCGGCTAACGCTCGCGCGAACAGGAAGCGCGCTCGAGCAACAACGCCCTTGCGACTCCATTCCGTCCCCAAGTACCGTCCGCTCATCGGGCAGGGCTTGATGCCGTCGCGGGCTGTGTTCGGGTGCAACGAACGGCGGATAGAGGATGGGGACCCATGTCCAACCAGTATGCAATCGGGCTGATCTTGGTAGCCTTTCCTTTGAACATGGCGATCTACCATGCGGTGGACCGATGGTTTCAGAGAGAGACTGAGGCGATTGCCACCGGTGTCAGCCGGGGTGTCGCCACCTCGCTCCACTATCGATGGATGCAGCTGCGAATCTCCTGGTTTGGCGTCGTCGGCCGTCAAATTGCTTTTCTGATTGTCCTGTCGGCCGGGTGGCTATTCTTAGGGAGGAGTATGGGCGACGAGGATGCGAGACTGCTCGCGTATGCCTGTGCCTTCCTCACC
>CAMYJN010000166.1 GCA_947258625.1 uncultured Polyangiaceae bacterium
TCATCGCTCTTGCCTTTGGTCGACTTCGGCATATCCCCAAGATAGCTTCCCGAATAGACTTAGTCCACCTTTATATGACTTAGTCTTTTCGGCTGATCCGCGGCGCGCTGCTCGGGGCTGGACTTTCGACTCATGGGTCGCTGCGATCTTTGCCTGAAAGGATGTGTAACTCCGGTGGGTTGCGTACCCGGAGAGTGTCCCTCTCATGGTAGAAAGCCGGGATGAGTCTTTGGCAGGCCATTGTGGTGTTTGTCGTGAGTGCGGCTGTGTTGGTCCGCGCGGGGTCTTCGCTGGCTGGGTATGCGGACCAGATTGCCGACCGGACCAAGATGAGCCGGCTATTCGTGGGGACGCTGCTTTTGGCGTTTGCGACTTCGCTGCCGGAACTGGTCACCGAAGTGACTGCGGCCAGGGCGGGGGCGCCGGACCTCGCTCTTGGCGATCTGTTCGGCTCTTCGATGGCGAACATGGCCATCCTCGCATGCATCGACTTGCTCTACCGCGGGCGGGTTTGGCCTTCGGTGGAGCTTGGCCATGCACGCGTGGCTGCCGTGGCGATCGCGCTCACGGCGATGGTTGCGCTGAGCATCTACACGCAAACCACGATTGCCGTCGGATGGGTTGGCCTCACTCCGATCCTGATCGCCGGGCTTTACGTCGCGTCCATTGCATGGTTCCGGCGCATGCCACTGCTGGCGCGGCCCGGTCTCGAAGAGCCGAAGGTTTCCGTTCAAAAGCCCACCGGCTGGAGCGCGAAAGCCGCCGAACGATCGACCCGAAGCCTCTGGCTCCGCTTTGCAGGGTCGGCCTTGATGATCCTGATCACCGCGCCCATTGTCACCCTCAGTGTCAAAGTCATCGCGGAGTCGACCGGGATTGCGCAAACCTTCTTGGGCGCTGCGCTCTTGGCGGTCACCACCTCCCTACCCGAGCTCATCGCCTCCATCGCGTCGGTGCGCATCGGGGCCTACGACCTGGCGGTCGGCAATCTGTTCGGCAGCAATGTCGCCAACATGAGCGTGCTCCTCTTCGCCGACATCGCCTACACCGAGGGGCCGATTCTCGCCGCAGTCTCCCAATCGCAAATCGTCGCCGGCCTCGGTGCGATCTTGCTCATGGCCATCGCCGTGGCCGCCATCGTCGGCGAATCGGAACGCACCCGTTTCCGGCGGCTCGAACCCGATGCCATCGTGCTGCTGCTGACCTACGCCGCGACCCTCACAGCCATCGCGTACTACGGCCAGTAGGCGTTCCTTACTTCTTGGCCCGGTTCCGAAGCGCAGACTGCGCCGCTGAGAGCCGAGCGATAGGCACTCGGTACGGGGAGCAGCTGACATAGTCCAATCCCAAACGATCGCAGATGGCAATCGAGGCCGGGTCGCCGCCGTGCTCGCCGCAGACGCCGGTTTCAATGGCAGGCCGGGTCTTGCGCGCCTCGGTGACGGCCATCCGCATGAGCTTCCCGACGCCCGCCTCGTCGAGGGTGGCGAACGGATTCGCCGGGAGGATTCCCTCGCTGAGGTAACGCATGAGAAAGCCCGACTCCGCGTCGTCGCGACTCATCGCGAACGTGGTCTGGGTGAGGTCGTTGGTCCCGAAGGACAGGAACTCGGCGTACTCGGCAATTTCGTCGGCGGTCAAGGCGGCACGGGGCACTTCGATCATCGTGCCGAACTGGTACTTCACCTCCACGCCCTGCTCTTCCATCACCTTCTTGGCCTCGGCTTCGAGCACCGCCCTTTGGCGACGCAGCTCGTTCACGTGGCTGGTGAGTGGAATCATGATCTCCGGAATCGCTTTGTGACCTTCCCGCGTGACCTCGCAGGCGGCCTCGAAGACGGCCCTCACCTGCATCCGGGTGAGCTCCGGGATCAAAATGCCCAGCCGCACGCCCCGCAAACCAAGCATCGGGTTCGCCTCCTTGAGCGCGGCGACCTTGTCGAGCATCGCCTTTGTTTCCGTCAGCTTAGCGGTGATTTCTTCGACTTCTTCGAGGCTGGTCGCGTTGGTGATTCGAATCTGATGGTCGGCCAGCTCGCGGGATAGCTCTTCGAAGCCCGGAAGGAACTCGTGGAGGGGCGGGTCGATGAGCCGAATGATGACGGGAAGCCCGTCCATCGCCCTGAACAAGCCTGCGAAGTCTTCCCGCTGGAAAGGAAGGAGGGCATCGACCGCCTCGCGACGCTCGCCGGGCGAGCGGGTCGTGATCATCCACTGGACGGTGGGCAGCCGCTCCGCCTGGAAGAACATGTGCTCGGTGCGGCAAAGGCCGATGCCCTCCGCGCCATACTTGCGCGCCCGCACGGCATCCTCCGGGTAGTCGGCGTTGGCACGAACCCCAAGCCGGCGGAACTCGTCGGCCCAGCCCATGAGGCAGGAAAGCCATTCGTCGTCCATGTCGGGGATCACCGTTTCGAGCTGGCCGAGGAAGACCTCGCCGGTCGTCCCGTCGATCGAAATCCAGTCGCCTTCCCGGACCTCGTGGTGACCAACGGTCATGACGCGCTTGCCGAGATCGATGCTCAGCGCCGAGGCGCCGACGACCGCCGGCTTTCCAAACTGCCGTGCGACGAGGGCAGCATGGCTGGTTCGCCCGCCGCTGGATGTCAGAATCCCCTCGGCCGCAAGCATCCCGTGCACGTCGTCGGGTTTGGTCTCAGGCCGGACCAACAGGACCGCACGCTTGTTCTCCTTGGCCCAACGCTCCGCGAGGTCGGGGTCAAACGCCACTACGCCGGTCGCAGCACCGGGCGACACGTTCAACCCCTTGGCGATCACCGGGCTGCCCGCCTTGGCTGCCGCCGAGAACTGTGGATGGAGAAAGAACTCGATCTGCTCGGGCGCAACCCGCAGCACGGCTTCTTCGCGGCTGATCAGCTCTTCGTTGGCGAGCTGGACGGCGATACGCACGGCCGCCTGTGCGGTACGCTTGCCGTTACGCGTTTGGAGGATCCAGAGCTTGCCGCGCTCGACGGTGAACTCCATGTCCTGCATGTCGCGGTAGTGACGCTCCAGCCGCCGCGCGATCTCCTCGAATTCCCGGTAGACCTTGGGCATCTCGCCCTTGAGCTGCTCGAGCGGTTTGGTCGGCCGCGTCCCTGCAACCACGTCCTCGCCCTGCGCGTCGGTGAGATAGTCGCCTTCGAGCACGTTCTCCCCGGTCGTGGCGTTTCGCGACATGGCGACGCCGGTCGCCGACCCGTCACCGAGGTTTCCGTACACCATCGTGATGACATTGACGCCGGTCCCGAGGTCGTGCGCGATGTTGGCGGCTTCCCGATAGTCGCGCGCGCGCTTCCCGTTCCAGCTGTCGAACACCGCCAGGATCGCCATTCGAAGCTGCTCTTCTGCGCTCGACGGAAAGTTGATGCGCGCGTGGCGTCTCACGATGTCTTTGAACTCGCCGACGATTGAGCGAAAATCTTCTCCGCCCAGATCCGCATCGCTGGTCACGCCACGGCGCTCCCGGTGTTGGGCGAGCACGTCTTCAAAGGGCTCGTCGCGCACACCGAGGACGACGGTGCCGTACATTTGAATCAGTCGCCGGTAGGAGTCGTACGCGAAGCGCTCGTTGCCGGTCAGCTTGATCATCCCCTCGGTCACTTCGTCGTTGAGGCCGATGTCGAGGACGGTGTCCATCATGCCAGGCATCGAAAACTTCGCCCCGGAGCGGCACGACACCAGCAGCGGGTTCGCGGGATCTCCGAATCGCTTTCCGGTCTTCCGCTCCATGGTTCGGAGCGCAGACAAGGTCTGGTCCCAGAGTCCTTCGGGAAGCTTCCGGCCGCCAGCGAGGTAGGCATTGCAGGCCTCGGTCGTGAGTGTGAATCCGGGAGGCACCGGCACACCGAGTCGGTTCATCTCGCCGAGGTTCGCACCCTTGCCGCCGAGCAGGCCGCGCACGCGATCCCAGTCCCCGTCCACGGCCGCTTCGGCCTGATCGATCTCGTCCAGCGTATATACCCACTTGGTCGTCATTGGAGTCCCTTCTGACGCGCACCGCGTCCCGCCGTGGGCTTTAGCAAGCGTAGATGGGAGCGCAACGGACCGTGACACCGGGGCAATGAGCGCGGCGCCGCCGGACCGCCAGACTGCCGCTGACGGCCGCCAGCCGAAGTGAGATTTTCGCTCCTGTTCCGCCGCGTTCGCGCTCGGCACGCAGTTTGCTCGACGAACCGCTGTGCTAGCGTGGATCGCAACCGGTTGGCTGGGCGGCCTGTTTCTGGGTGCGCAATGGCAGCCCGGCTGGGGTCCGCTCTTCGCCGGCTGGGGCCTCGCCGGCTCGCTCCTCATCGCGGCCCATGGTCGGGAGCTCGGCTCGCAATTGTGGGGTGGGCCGCTCGCCGCGCTCGCGTTCTGCTGCGGGTTGGGTGTTTCCCCCTCGCGGCCGCCGCCCTGCTTGGCTCGGGGCGAAGCACGGCTGAGCGCCCGGGTCGAATCGGTGCGGCACGGGTCCGAGGGCAACCGGGTTCGAATGCGCGTCCTGCAGGGTCGCCTCCTAGGGTCGGGGCAAGCCGTGCCCAGCGGTCTGCAGTTGACCGCTCAGGTGGTCGGGGCGGCCCCGCCCCCGCTTAGAAGCACAGTCGTCGTCGAGGCGGATCTTCGCCCCCGCACCGAGCTCCGAAACCCTTCGCCCCATCCGCATCTCTCTCCCCCACGCGGCGGTGGCTGCTGGGCGCGTTGGGTCGACCCAGCCGCGCTCGCAGTCGTCGGCGCTCCTCAATGGGCGGCTGGCATCGATCGGGCCCGGGCCGGCGTTCGCGCAGGGATGGACGACGGCTTGGCACCCGAAGTGGCAGGCGTAGCCCGGGCCCTGGTTCTCGGCGATGGCGCCGCCCTTGGCTACGAGCAGCGCAAGACGATTGCCGCCGTGGGGCTGGCCCACCTCTTTGCCGTGTCCGGGCTCCACATCGCCCTGGTCAGCGGCACCCTCGTTCGTTCGATGCACTGGCTGCTCCGCGGCCTCGCGCTCGGTTTCGACCCGCGACGGCTGGCTGCGGCGGTCGGCATCCCGCTGACCTTGTTCCACGCGCTCTTTGCGGGCGGGTCGCCAAGCGCGTGGCGTGCTGCAATCACGGCCGCACTCGCTTGGTGTTTTGTCGTCCTCGACCGTCGCCCATCGGCGACCGCCGTCAGCGCCGGAGCCGCCTTGCTGCTCTCCGCGCCTGATCCAGCCATGGCCCTGCGGCCGGCCTTTCTTCTCTCGATCGTCGCCACGGCGTCCATTCTAAGTGCACCACGCATCTCCCCCGGCACGCGCTGGCGCCGCCTTCGCTCCTCCGCGATCATCAGCGCGCGAACCTTGGTCGCCACGACACCGATGGTTTGGTGGTGGTTCGGCGGCGTGCCGCTGGTCGGCTGGCTCACCAACATCGTGGTTCTTCCATTCGGAAGTGCGGTCGTGATTCCGTTGGCGCATCTGTTTGCCCTGACCGCGTCGATGCCCGCGGTCGCCGATCTCGTGGGCACGGCGCTGACCGTCGCCGTCCACATCCTGCTCTCGATCTGCGACGCGTTCGTCCCGCTGACGCTCACGCGACGGCTCCCGCCCCCCGACGTCGCGCAGGGCCTGCTCATCGTCGCGGCCTGCCTGCTTCTCTTGCTCAGCCGAACCTGGCAACAGCGCATTGCCGTTCTCGCTTCGGCGGCCCTCCTCTGGCTCGCGGCAGACCAACTGCTCATCGCGCGCGAGCAACCGCGCGACCTCCTTCGTGTCTCGTTCGTCGACGTCGGCCAAGGCGACGCGACCCTCGTCGATCTCCCCGATGGACAGCTCGCGCTCATCGACACGGGTCAGGGGGGACGTCATCCGGCAGCGCGGGTGCTTCGTGCCCTCCTCGACGCTCGCCGCCGCGCACGAATCGATCTTGTGGTGATTACGCACGGGCACCCCGATCACTACGGAGGCCTGCGCGAATTGATCGGCGAAATCGAAATCGGCGAGATCTGGCTCAACGGGCAGCTGATCACCGAAGAGCGCGACGGCGCCATGGAAGCGCTTCTCTCCTCGGCCATGGCGCAGGGCAGCAGGCTTCGATTCGCGCCCGAGCTCTGCGGCACCACCCGAGATTTCGGCGGCGCG
>CAMYJN010000167.1 GCA_947258625.1 uncultured Polyangiaceae bacterium
CCGAACGAGAAACAGCCGCTGGTGATCAGCGTGAATCCCGAAGGGCATTTCCAGATCAACAAAGAGATCGTTCCGGACGCGGAGTTTGCCGAGAAGCTCAGGCGTGTGTTGATTGCGCGTGGAGAGCGGAAAGTATTTTTCGATGCGGCGGATAACGCGCCGTACTCACGTGCCGTCCGCGCGCTCGATTTGGCGCGTGTCGGGGGAGCGGCACACATCGCAATCCTTACGGAGGGCGTGCACGACTAGGAGCATGTCGAGCTGACGGCCGGGTGTTGCAACTCGGTTCGTCGAAGGAGAGAAATGTCCAGGCTGACTAAAGAAGGGCTTCTATTGGCCCTTCTGGTGGGGATTAGTGCGTCGACTTCGGGGGAGTTACTCGCCCAGGAGCCCGACGTGCCGTCTTCCGAGGAGAAGCCTCCGGCTGACGAGCCGCCCTCCGAGGATAAGCCTCCGGCCAAAGAGCCGCCGTCCGACGAGGAAGACGAGGCGCCGGCAAAGAAGGGGCCCACCGACGAGAAGAAGGAAGAGAAGGTCCGCCGCGATGTCGACGGCAAGGAGTGGATCACGCCTGACGTGGGGGCTGCCAAGGAGGAAGAGGAGGAAGACGCGATCGGTGACGTCGACGAGGTGGTCATCGAGTACGCGCCTAGCCCCGACATGGAGGAAGACAGGGTCAAAGACGCCGAGGGCAAGGAGATCGAAAAGGCCTCGGCCCCGGTGGTTTCGAAGTCCGTCGAGGTTCAAGATCCAGACGCCCTCGAGCCCGGCGCCGACAAGGAAACCGGCGTGCAAGGGCAGGTCGTCTCTCGCAAGCCCAAGAAGGTACTACCGGACGCGCCGGTCCTCGCGAAGGGCAAAGCAGACGGCAAGCTCCGAAGCACCATCACCGACGAGCGCGGCCGCTACCGGCTGTACTTACCTCCGGGCAAATACACGCTTCGCTCGTACTACGACCTCTACCACGGCGCGCGCTGGGACGACATTGCCGTCACCCGCGGCAAGTTCAGTCGGGTGAACTTCATTCTCGATCCGATCAGCGACAAGGACGCGGGGTTGGAGGAGCAAGAGGTCGTCTACATGGCGGACACTTCGAGCGAGGCGGCTCAGCTCAACATTCGAAAAGAAGCCGTCAGCGTGCAGGACTCCATTAGCGCTCAAGAGATCAAACGGGCCGGTGACAGCACGGCCACCGGCGCTGTCTCTCGTGTCGTGGGTGTCACTATCGACGAAGGCGGTCGCGTCATCATTCGCGGCCTAGCCGACCGCTACAACCAAATCTTGCTCAACGGGGTCCCCGTCCCCGGTGTCGACCCCGATATTCCAAGCGTGAAGCTCGACATCTTTCCGACCGACATCGTGAGCAATCTAGCTGTCGTCAAGGCACCGCGCCCGGACCTCCCGGGCAATTTTGCTGGCGGCCTGCTGCTGATCGAGACCTCCAGCTATCCGCGCGAACAAATGCTCAAAGCGGGCGTATCGATCGGCGGCAACTCCCTCAGCACATTTCGACAGATGCCGACCTACGATGGAGGCAATCGCGATTGGCTCGGTTTCGACGATGGTTCGCGTGCAGCACCAGCTTCGCTCGGGGGTCAACCTCTCGATACGGGACGCCCGGGGACGCGATACATCACGAACGACCAGGTTTCGCAGGTTGGCCGCGGCTTCTCCGATGTTTGGAATCCGCGCACCAAGCTCGCCATACCAGAGCTCGGCATCAAAGTGAGCGCTGGCAACTCTGGGGACATTGGCAAGAAGGGTCTGCGTGCTGGGTACCTCCTGAGCTTCCTCTACGACTACGAAGAATCGATCGAAACCGGTTTGAACACGCGCTACACCTACGATGCGAACGGAAACGCGGAAGAGCTGCTCCGGGACTTCGATTACAAAGAGGGAAAGCAAGAGGTGCTCTGGGGCACGTTCGGCAGCGGTTTTCTGGAGATCAACGCGGACAACTTCCTGAACGTGACGAGCATGTTCAATCGCACGAGCGATGACCACACCATCGTGCAGCTTGGCGCCGATTTTAACGACAACTTCATCCCATTATCCGCCAACAGCTACAATTTCATCGGGCGCTCGATCTTCTTCAACCAGCTCACCGGCGACCACCGAAACCTCAAAGACAGCAAGGTCAGGCTTCGCTGGAATGCCGTCGTCAGCACGGGCAAACGCGACGAGCCCGACCGCCGGATAATTCTTCAGCAGTTCGAATCTCAAACCGTCACGTCCGCCTCGCGTTTCTTCTCGGACCTCAAGCAGCTCTCGGTGGGCGGCAAAACGAGCGTGCGTTTCCCAGTATACGAGGCGTTCGATTCGACGGCGTATGCGACGGTCGGCTTCGACGCTGGGTATACCGACCGCGATTTCAACGCGCGGCGGTTTACGCAGCAAGGCCGTGGAGGCGCCCCGCTCATCGGGGACCCGGAGGCGTTACTGGGCCCCGAGGGTCTCGGTCCTATCAGCACCATCCGCGAGGTTACACGCCCCGACGACAGTTACGTTGCGAGCAATTTCCTCATCGGAGGCTATGCGCAGCTGGAGACCCCCATGGCGCCCCGGCTCAAGTTTCTCGGACTTCTGCGCTTCGAGACCTTCCGACAACAGGTCACGTCGAGCGGTCCATTCAGCACTGGCCGTGACGAAGCCGAAGGAACCGACCGGCAGGACATCGATCCAATGCCTTCGGCAAATTTTTCGATCGAGATCAACGAGAAGATGTTCGTGAAAATCGCTTACGGAATGACCGTGATTCGACCTGCGATTCGCGAGCTTGCACCATTCGACTACCTCGACTTCCTTCGTGGATGGCTGGTCGCAGGGAATCCCGACCTTCAGCGTACGCGGGTGCAAAACGCCGAGGCGAGATATGAATTCTACTTCGGCGGCACCGACCTCTTCGCTGTCACAGCGTTCGGCAAGTACTTCAAGAACCCGATCGAATTCGTGATTCTGAGCCAGGTCAACGGCAATGCGAGTTATCGAAACGCGGACTCGGCGTGGCTGGTGGGAGGGGAATTTGAGCTCCGCCTAGGCTTTGGTCGACTTCACGACAAGCTCGAAAGGTTTTACTTCCTAGGCAACGTCGCTGTGATGGCCTCGCAGACGACACTGCCTTCAGATCAACAAATTGCAGGGCGCTTGCAGCGACGTCTGTTCAACCAATCTCCGTTCGTCACCAACCTGTCACTGCGTTTTGACGATCCTGATGCGGGCGTGATGGTCGGCCTGGTCTACAACGCATTCGGCCCGCGCATCGTCGAGGCCGGAAGCCCCCAAGGGGGCGACGTGATTGCACCCGATGTCTTCGAGCAAACACAACACATCTTGGATCTCATCGCGACCTGGCGCGTGTCGCAGCACGTCAAGCTCGGTTTCAAGTGGAAGAATATCGCCCTTGCGCGGCGGAGATACAAGCAAGGGGACGAGCTCACGTTTCTCGAAAACAGGGGCACGACCGTAAGTATTGGCGCTGAGTACATCTACTGAGCGCAACAGAGAACACAGGGAGAGACTCGCGCGGTGACACAAGCGCCGCGCAAGATGAGGGCTATCAATATGACGAGACAGCTAAATACTTTCGCGATGGGCGCAATCATTGTAGTCGGCATGGTTTTCGCCGGTTGCAGCAGTGACGGTGATGGTGGCGGAAACGGCGGAAACGGCGGAAGCGGCATGATCGCAAACCCCTGCCAGGACAATGGCGGAAGTGGGGACATCGAGATCACCGACGAAGAAATCACCGAGGACACCCTCTTTGAGGCAGAGTGCAGATATTTCCTGACGCGCGACACCTACGTGGTCGGCGCTGAGATCACGATCGAACCGGGCACCGAGTTTCAGGGCGACCAAGGGTCTGCGCTCATCATCACTACCACCGGTAGGATCGACGCAGCGGGAACGGCAGCGGAGCCGATCGTGTTCACGTCGTCCGCGCTGCCGACTGAGGCCGCGCCCGGCGCCTGGGGAGGTGTCGTTCTTCTCGGGCTAGCACGGATAAGCTGGGGCGATACCACCTGTAACGGTGAGGCGGGCGAGTGCGTCGGCAGCATCGAAGGCATCTCGCCTGGCAACCCTCGCGGACAGTTCGGAGGCAATGATGACACCCACGACTGCGGGACCATGCGCTACGTTCGAATCGAATACGCCGGCTTTCAGTTCGGTAACGACAACGAGCTCAACGGCCTTACAGTGGGCGGCTGCGGCGACCAGACTGAGCTCAGCTACATTCAGGTCCATCGAGGTCTCGACGACGGCGTCGAGTTCTTCGGAGGGACCACGCCGATCGATCACGTCATCGTGACCGGTCCGGGCGACGACGGCCTCGACTGGGACCAGGGATGGCGAGGCACTGCCGACAACGTCATCGTGCACCACTTTTCGTCGACCACGACGAGCCCGAATGGAATCGAGGCGGATAACCAGGGCTCGGGCGACCGGAACGTTCAGCCCCGTTCGGCCCCGCAGGTCACCAACGCGACGATCATTGGCGATGGACGAGTCGAAGGCTCGGGCGTAGTCACGCGAGTCGGCACCTGGGGCGTTCTCGACGGCTTGGTCGTCGTTGGCTTCGGCGACAAGGGCTACGACATGCGCGATGGCGCCTGGAGCCTTGCCGGCGGTTGGCCGGAGGGAATCGTGGTCGAGAACAGCTGCTTCGATGACAACGGCGAAAACTACCCGGTGGACGACAACGATCCCAAAGACGACAGCGTGGCTGGCGGTGCGGACTTTTTTGACGAGCCGACGCTTCTTGCCGATGCGGCAAGGAACAACCTAGAGGCCGATCCGGGTCTCGGCGACTTCAGCACCGCCGCGACCGGCGGTAGCCCAGCACCGGACTACAGCCTGACGAATGCCAATTGTCTCGGCGCGTTCGGTGGTCCTGCGGGTGACGACTGGACCGGTGACTGGAACGCGTACCCCGAAGGTGCGGCAGGCAACTAGGTAGACTAGCGGCGCACAAAAGCGCCAACTTCAAAACGTGACCGCCGTTCTCTCTCTTGGGAACGGCGGTTTCGTTTTCGTGCTGTCACTCTGTATTCACGATTTCGGCACCCTCCGCGGCTCCAAGATCGCGTACGTTCGCACTCTCCAAACACAGTCTCCCCAAGCACCAAGAAACAACACCAATCCACCACCCAGCCCCGGTTGCGCGAGCACGCAATCGGGGCATTTTAATTGATTGGCGAGCCAAGTAGCATCGGCGCTGGGATGCAAGGACCGGTGCGGGCGAGGCGTACGCCGGCCATGTCGGCAAAGCAGACGTTCTGATAGGTCTGGTCGTCACAACCACATACCGGGCTATCGGTGTCGGGGCACATGACGGGCCGCTCGTTGCACACGCCGAGCCCTCCCTCGCACAAGCCAGTTGCGCAGAGCTCTGTGGCGGCACAATCGTCGTTAGACTGGCAAGCCTCATCGATGCGGTTTGGGTCTCCACAAGCCTGCAGCAGCACGACGAAGAGGCTCGCGGCAAGCGCCAGCAGACCGAGGAAGACGAGGTTACGCACCGACATGAGGTCAAACGGTAGCCCGAAGACCGGAGGCGGGCGATGGCGCTTGCCGAGATCGTTTCGAAAATGTTGCACCTTGGCCTCCCGCTAGAGCGTGCTTTGAAAGAACCGCCACGCCGCCGTGGCGGCGTTGATGTCTTGGCTGGTCGGTCCGATCATGTGTTTGGGTAGGTATTGCCAGCCGGACGGCCAGGTGTGACCCGCACCCTCTACGGCGAAGAGCTCGACTTTGGTGCCCTCCGCACAGCCCGTAGCCTTGTGCCGCTCGATTCGGGTTCCGTCGGTGGGAACGAAATCGGGGATCTTCGACACGGCGACGTCCGTGCAGCCGTCATGGCGTCTCCAAAACGAGAAAGTTCGCTCGACCGAAAGCACCCGACCGAGCTTCTGACCACCGAACTGCACCATCCCTCCGTCCCAGGGCACGATCGGGTCCTCCGTCCCGTTGATCATCAGGGCTGACAACGGTTCTTTACCACAACGCCAGCGCCTGCGTGCGATGTCGTAGGGCATCGCGCCGATGATCGCTGCAAACCCCCGGAGCTTTTTGGTCTGCT
>CAMYJN010000168.1 GCA_947258625.1 uncultured Polyangiaceae bacterium
GCGGCGGCTATCAGGTGTTCTCGCTCGCCCAGCATCGTACCATCGACGACGACGGCATCACCTTCCGCTCCCACCTCGACGGCAGCTTACATCGATTGACGCCCGAAGAGGCGATGCGCGCTCAGGCGCTTCTCGGTTCGGACATCGCCATGGTGCTCGACGAGTGTCCCCGGGGCGATGCGCCACGAGCCGAGGTCGAACGTGCGATGGCGAGAACGACCGCCTGGGCACAGCGTTGCCTGCAAGCCGAGCCTGCCGAAGGCCAGGCCCGCTTCGGCATCGTGCAAGGGGGCACCGACCTCGACCTGAGGCTGTCTCATCTGGCAGCGATCGCAGCCCTCGACTTCGACGGCGTCGCGCTTGGCGGCTTCTCGGTCGGAGAGCCAACGGCGCGCATGTACGAGCTGCTCGATCGGATTGCGCCGCAGATGCCCGAGGATCGACCCCGCTATCTCATGGGCGTCGGCACGCCGACCGATCTGCTCAAAGCGGTCTCGAGCGGTGTCGATCTATTTGATTGCGTCCTCCCGACCCGCAACGCTCGGAACGGCCAGGCCCTCACCTGGGGAGGCCGGGTGAATCTCAAACAGGCCCGGCACCGCGACGACCAAAGCGCCCTCGACGCCCGCTGCGATTGCTCCGTCTGCACGACCTATTCGCGGGCCTATTTGCGGCATCTTTTCAAGGCTGATGAAATGCTCGGGCCGCGCTTGCTGTCCCTCCACAATTTGCACTTCTATGGCGCGTTGATGCGCAAAGCGCGCGAAATGATTCGTGTCGGCGAGCTTGGTCCCTGGGTCGAAGCAACGCTCGCGCAGATCCACCAGGGGGATGAGGTCGGCGTTCCGGACGCCTGAACGGCGTCTTCCCCAGATTCCATTGACGACATTCTGCCCGCGCGGTATGGCCCGACCCTCATGACACAGATCCAACGCGCACTGATTTCGGTCTCCGACAAAACAGGCGTCGTCGAGTTTGCCAAAGGGCTCTCCGAAGCTGGCGTCGAGATTCTTTCGACCGGCGGCACAGCCCGCGCACTCCGGGAGGGTGGAGTCCCGGTCATCGACGTCTCCGAGTATACCGAGTCGCCCGAAATCATGGACGGCCGTGTCAAGACCTTGCACCCGCGGGTCCACGGCGGGATTCTCATGCGCGACAGCCGCGAGGACCGCGATGCGCTCGGGGGGATTGGTGGCAAGCCGATCGATCTCGTCTGCGTGAACCTCTATCCCTTCGAGCAGACGGTCGCGCGAGGCGCGTCTCACGAAGAGACGATTGAGAACATCGACATCGGCGGACCCTCGATGGTGAGAAGCGCCGCCAAGAATCAGGCGCGCGTCACGGTCGCGACCGAGCCTGCGGACTACGCGGAGGTGCTCGCCGCCGTGAAGTCCGGCGATGGTCCAAACGCGGCGCTCCGCGCACGCCTGGCCGCCAAGGCGTTTACCCAGACCGCGGCCTATGATGGCGCGATTTCCGCCTATCTGACCTCGCAAGGGACCGACTCCAAGTTCCCCGGGGCACTCACTTTGAGCTTCACCAAGGCCTATGACGTTCGATACGGAGAGAACCCGCACCAGCAGGGCGCCTTCTACATCGAGCGCAACGCGCGCAACGGTAGCCTGGCCTTGGCTCAGTCGCTTGGCGCAGGGGGCAAAGAGCTCTCCTTCAACAACCTGGTCGACGTGGATGCCACCATCGAAGCGGTGCGCGAGTTCGACGGGCCGGCCGCGGTCGTCGTCAAGCACACCAACCCCTGTGGCGTGGCCACCGCGGCAACCCTCGAAGAGGCCTACCGAATCGCTCGGGAAGCCGATGCACAAAGCGCTTTCGGCGGGATCGTCGCCCTGAATCGTGAGGTCGACGAGGCGACCGCGAACGCTGTCGCCGAGACGTTCATCGAATGCATCATCGCGCCGAGCTTCGCGCCTGCCGCGCTCGAACGCCTCCAAAAGAAGAAGAACCTTCGCATCTTGGCCACCGGGGAATGGCTACCGGCCGACTATGCGGCACTACAGTTCAAACGCGTCGGTGGTGGCTTGGTCGTTCAAGATCGCGATGCCACCGGTCCGAGCGAGGTGCGTGCCGGCAAGGTGGTCACCAAACGTCATCCGACCGACGATGAAATGCGTGCGCTCGATTTCGCCTGGTGCGTTTGCAAACACGTGAAGTCGAACGCGATCATTTTTGCCAAGCCCGACCGCACGGTGGGCGTTGGCGCCGGACAGATGGCCCGCGTCACCGCCGTTGGCATCGCAGCACAGAAGGCCGGTGAGCTTTCGAAGGGGGCGGTGATGGCTTCAGACGCCTTCTTCCCATTCCCCGACGGCATCGAAGCCGCGGCGAAGGTCGGCATCACCGCCGTTGTTCATCCAGGCGGCTCCAAGGGAGACGAGAAAGTCATCGCGGCTGCCGATGCCGCCGACATGGCGATGGTCTTCACCGGCGTACGCCACTTCCGGCACTGACGATGCGGGTTCTCATCGTTGGAGGGGGCGCACGCGAGCACGCGCTTGCATGGCGCCTGTCGCAAGACAGCGGCGTGGAGGTCATCGGGGCTCCCGGCAATGCGGGCATCGCCGCGATCGGTCGAACGGTTCCGGTCGATCCAAGCGACGCCGACCAGGTCGTCGCGCTGGCCAAACAAGAGTCTGCGGATCTGGTGGTCGTCGGCCCGGAGGCGCCTCTGGTCGCCGGCGTCGTCGACGCGCTCTGCGACCACGGCATCGAGGCCTTTGGTCCCAGTCGCGAGGCCGCCCAGCTCGAGGGTTCCAAAATCTTCTCGAAGGAGTTCATGGCGCGCCACGCGATCCCGACTGCTGGCTTTGCAGTGTTCGATGACCCGGATGCGGCTACGCGCTACATCGAAGAAGCGAACCGACCGCTCGTCGTGAAGGCCGACGGCCTGGCCGCGGGCAAGGGCGTCATCGTCGCGAGCAATGCCGCCGAAGCGATCGCCGGCGTCGATCGCATCATGCGAGAGCGCGCTTTTGGTGGCGCGGGCGATCGCGTCTTGATCGAGGAGTGCCTCGTCGGGGAAGAGGTGAGCTATCACGTCATCTCCGACGGCGAGCGATTCATCCCCTTGGCGCCCGCTCAAGATCACAAGCGTGCCTTCGATGGCGATCGGGGTCCGAACACCGGCGGCATGGGCGCCTACTCGCCGCCGCCGGTCGTGACCCCCGAAATCGAACGGAAGATCCTCGACCGTGTGGTCGAGCCGACGCTCCGTGGCATGGCCGCCGAGGGGCGACCGTTTCGCGGGGCGCTATTCGTGGGGCTGATGATCGTCGACGGCGAGCCGCTGGTGCTCGAATACAACACGCGGTTCGGAGACCCGGAGTGTCAGACTCTGATGACCCGCTGGAAGGGCTCGATCCTGCCGCTCATTCAAGGCTCCGCCCGGGGTGACTTTGGAGGGTTGACGCCCGAGTGGGAGGCGCCGGCTTCGCTGTGCGTGGTGCTCGCCGCAGGAGGCTATCCCGGCAGCTACGAGAAAGGGACGCCCATCCAAGGCCTCGACGCGGCATCGGCGATCCCGCACGTGACCGTGTTCCATGCAGGCACCGCGCTCCACGGCGACACCGTGGTCACGTCGGGTGGACGCGTGCTGTCGGTCACCGCGATTGGTGAATCGATCGACGAAGCAGCCGAACGCGCCTACGAAGCAGCCGGAAAGATCGACTTCAAAGGCAAGCAATTTCGCCGGGACATCGGCTGGCGGGCCCGCAGCCGCTGATGGACGATCTCGCCGCGCTCGTTCGGGTTCTCGCCGAGGGCGGCGTCGTGGCCTGTCCGACTGAAACCTGGCTCGGGCTGCTGGCCGACGCGCGAAACGAAAAGGCGGTCGAACGCGTCGCGGAGCTCAAGGGGCGGCCCTCCGACATGCCGATCGCATTGCTTCTGCCGGATGCTGCCTCTGTGAACGCCGTCGCGGAGCCCCCCTCGGCAGCGGCACAGGCCCTGATCTCGCGTCATTGGCCGGGCCCGCTGACGATACTGCTAACGGCGAAGCCCGGTTTGAACCCTCGGCTTTGCCGCGATGGCAAGGTCGGCGTCCGCGTCCCCGGCCCGAGTCCAGCCTCAGACCTCGTCCGGGCGTTTGGCCACCCCGTGACCGCGACGAGCGCCAACCGGACCGGAGAGCCACCGCTCCGAAGCGCGGCGGAGCTTCCCGGCGAGCTCGCCGAGGGGCTCGGGGGCCTAGTGCCCGGCATCTCTCCCGGAGGCGCCCCGTCGACTTTAATCGACTCGACCCGGACCCCGATGGAGATCCTTCGGGCGGGCGCCGTCGCCATCGATCCGGCCGCTCTTTGACAGACCTGGGCATGCTGCGTCACTCTTCGCGAACGGAGGACCGATGGCGCTGATCGAAACTCAAGAAGCCGCACGTCGCTTGGCAAGGGCCATCTCGAGTGACCTTGCTCTCTACAACGAAGACAAGATTGCCGAGGGTATTCGAAACGATACTCTTTTCGATGTGATGGAAGAGGAAATTCAAGAAGGACGCGACCTTTACCAAAGCCGTGTCGCACCCGAGCTTCTCGGTCGGAACCTCTACGACCGCGCCATCATCGACCTAATGGTTCGCTCCAAGGCACACGTCGAATCGCCGATGTGGTAGGCCAGCGACTGCCATGAGTCTCATCCATACCAGGGGGCTGGCCTCGGCCGGCCGCCTTGCTTTGCTTGTTGGTCTTTGCGTTCCGGGATGCAGCGACGAGCCGGGCTCCAGCGGTGGCACGGCCGGCGCCGGTGGAGCGGGCGGTGCTCTGGCACCACCGCAGTTCCCCGGCCTCTGGGAACGACAAAGCCGCGGGGTCGATGTCTGTTTCCACATTGCGGACGATGGCTTGAAGCTGGAGGCAAGCCCCGACTGCAGCCTCTCGGGGGAGTCTGGGTACTCCTTCGAACTCGACGTCGAGCTCGTCGGGGTCGATCAAGAAGGGCAGCCCTGCAGCTTCAGGCTTCGGTACGAGGATCCCGTCACCATCGACCAGGCCGGCAATTCATTCCAAGCTTCCGAGATCCGAGAGCCGGGCGGCGATGCGGTGTATGCGTTCTCAGGCGAGATCGTCGGTGAGTCGGCCTCGGGGATCGCGCGTCGGGACGTCGGCGAATCGAATTGTCGAGTTGGCTGGGCGGCGTCGATCTCCAGGGAATGCGACGAGGTGGCAGTGAACATCTGCCTCGATCTTCTCAACTGCTGCCGGGCGATTCTGATCAATCCGGTCTTCTTCGAGACCTGCAATTCGGTGGTGCTCGAGTGCGATCCGGTTCGATGCCAAACCGTCCTCGACGGTTACCCGCAGTGCGCCGCTGAGCCGGAGCTCTAGGAACATCGACTAGCCGCGTCGAAGCGAGCGCAAGGCGTTTTGGAAATCCTCCGGCGGCTCGGTTTCGAAACGCATCGCCTCTGCGGTGATCGGATGGGCAAACGAAAGGACCGCCGCGTGAAGCGCCTGTCGCCCCAGCTCGGTGGCCGCACGGCGAAGCTCCGGGTCCCGAATCGACTTTCCATAGAGCGGATCTCCGAGGACTGGGTGCCCGTGTTCGGCGAGATGCACCCGAATCTGATGGGTGCGCCCTGTCTCGAGACGGCAACGAACCAAAGCGCTTCCGTGCAAAAGCTCGATTGATTCTAGATCCGTGACCGCTCGGCGGCCTCGGTCGGAGCGCGAGGTGAACTTCTTTCGATTCGCCGGATGCCGCCCATGCAGGGTCTCGTAGCGGATCGACTGCGGCGGCCTTCCAACTGCGATGGCGAGGTAGGCCCGCTCCAGGCTGTGTTGCTGAAACATCTCGACCAGCCGCTCGTGGGCCTGGGGGGTTTTCGCGACGACCATCACCCCGCTGGTGTCCTTGTCAAGCCGGTGCACGATTCCAGGGCGCAGCGGGTCGAAGCCGCCCTGGACCTCGGCGTGATGCAGCAGCGCGTTGACGAGTGTTCCGTCGGGGTGGCCCGGCGCGGGGTGAACCACGAGGCCCGCTGGCTTGTCGACCATGATCAGGTGATTGTCCTCGAACAGCACCTGCAGAGGAATCGCCTGGGGCTCGGCGCTCATCGCCTCGGGC
>CAMYJN010000169.1 GCA_947258625.1 uncultured Polyangiaceae bacterium
TTTTGCGAAACTTTCTTCGACAACGTCCGTGTGCCCGCCGCGAACCTCGTGGGCACCGAGAACGAAGGATGGACGATTGCAAAAGCGATCCTCGGGCACGAACGCTCCTCAATCGGTCGTTCAATCGCGCGCCAGCCCGGGTCCGCGCAGCGCGAGGTCGTGGCCAGGGCACGCAAGCACTTGGCTGTGCCCGAAGGCGCCATCCCCGATCCACTGCTGCGTGACGAGCTGGCGTCGCTCGGGATGCTAGAAGAGGCGTTCCACCTCACTCTCGCGCGAATTCAACAGAGCGCCGAGTCGGGTACGCCCGGGCCTGAAGGCTCGATTACCAAGATCGTGGGGTCCGAGCTCAAGCAAAGGCGATTCGAGCTCGGCATGCAGGTCGCGGGTACGCAGGGCCTCGGTTGGGAAGGGCCGGGCTTCGAAGAGGATGATCTTCAGTACACCCGTGACTGGCTGCGATCGCGTGCAAGCACCATCGAAGGCGGTTCGTCCGAAATTCAGAAGAACATCGTCTCCAAGCGCGTGCTCGGCCTCCCAGAGGGGAAGAAATGACAGAGGATAGGGCGCCTTTTCTTCTCCTGAACGAAGAGCAGAAGATGCTTGCGAAGACGGCCCACGAGTTCATCCGCGAGCGTGCGCCGGCCGCACGCATTCGCACTTTTCGCGATTCCAGGGACAAAGTCGGGTTCTCTCGCGAGCTCTGGAGCGAGATGGCGGAGCTCGGCTGGCTTGGACTGCAGATTCCCGAGCGATACGAGGGCATGGGGCTTGGCTTCTTCGACCTTTCGGTGGTTCTAGAGCAAAGCGGTCGCGAGCTGATGCCCGAGCCTTTCGTATCGACCTTGTTGCTTGGCACCCAAGCGCTACTCCTTGGGGGCAGCGAGGAGCAGAAGAAAGCGCTGTTGCCTGGAGTTGCCGCCGGCGAAACGCTCATCACCATCGGCTACGAAGAAGCTGGCAGCCGGGGAGACGCGTCCAAGCCGGTGACGGTTGCGAAAGACTCGCCCGATGGCTTCGAGCTCAGCGGCGAAAAGCTACAGGTGCTCGACGGACACCTCGCCGATCGGATCATCGTGTCGGCGGCAACCTCGGACACCGGGTACACGCTGTTCTCGATCGATCCTGCGCAGTTGGGTGTCACGGTCACGCGGCAGTCTCGAATGGATGGCCTGAACTCCGCCATCGTCCGACTCGAACGCGTCCGGGTGAAGAGCGATGCGGTGGTCGGTGGGCGGGGCGCAGGCGCGGCTCTCTTGGAGGCGGTTTTCGATCGCGCGTCGGTGGGGCTCGCGGCGCAAATGCTTGGAGCGTCGGAGCAGGCCTTCACCGACACCCTCGACTACATCAAGGAACGCGAGCAGTTTGGCGTGCCCATCGGCTCCTTCCAAGCGCTTCAGCACCGCGCAGTGTCGGTGTACACGGACATCGCGCTGACACGCTCGGTGGTGCTGGCCGCAGCGAGGGCGATCGACGAGTCGCCGGATGAAGTTCCGCGCCTCGCGTCGCTTGCGAAGGCGATGGGCTCCGAAACCTTCATGCACGCGGCAAAAGAAGCCATCCAAATGCATGGCGGCATCGGTGTGACCGATGCGCATGACATCGGTTTCTACATGAAGCGTGCACAGGCGACATACATGACGTTTGGAATGCCTTCTCAGCACCGGCGGCGCTGGGCGGAGCTCCACGGTTACTAGCGCACAGCAAGGAAGAGCGAGAACTACGATGAAAAGGTTTGAAGGAAAGAATGTCATGATCACCGGCGCGGCCGCGGGCATCGGCCAGGCGACCGCCCAGCGCATCGCAGAGGAGGGCGGCAACGTCGCTCTCATCGACATCAACGCCGAGGGGCTCTCGGCCACGAAGCAGTTCGCTGAAGCGCGGGGAGTCAAAGCCTGGGTCTACGAGTGCAACGTCACGGACGGCGCTCGGGTCAAAGAGGTGATCGACGAGGCGGCAGAGGACATGGGCGGCTTCGACACTTTGTGTCACTGCGCGGGGATCCTCCGCACCTATCACACCCATGAGATGACGTTCGATCAGTGGCACGAGATTATCGACATCAACCTCAACGGCACGTTCTACGTGAATCACGCCGCGCTTCCACATCTGCTGAAGAACCGATTCAGTGCAATCGTGAACTGCTCGTCGACGTCGGCGTTGGGCAGCCACCCCTGGATGAGCGCCTACGCGGCATCGAAAGGTGGGATTCTCTCGATGACACGCGCCCTGTACCAGGAGTACGTGAAGCAAGGCCTTCGCGCGAACTGCATCGTCCCCGGCGGCATCGCAACGTCGCTGCACGGCGACTTCAAAGCGCCCGAAGGCGCCGACATGGAGCTCCTCAAAGGCGCTATGCCTTTCGTAGGTTTCGCCAAACCAAAGCACGCCGCATCCGTCATCGCCTTCCTGGCCTCCGATGACGCTCGGTACATCAACGGCACCGAAATCCGAGCCGACGGCGGCGCCCTATCCTAGGGGACACGCTCGGCCTTAAAAAACAGCCTAATGACATGTGCTTAGACAGCACACCGCGAAAATCGCTCTCGATACGGTGAACGTGACCCACGGAGCTAGTTCTTATCCCGCGCCAGCTCTTGGACTCGAGAAAGCACGTTCGCGTCGACCTTGTGCAGTGCGCCAGCATCGTACGGTGCTTGAGGATCGTACTCGATCATCAGCTGCAGCGCTTTCGCGGTCGTCGCGTCGCTGAGTAGCTCGGCGAGACGCAATGCCATGTCGATTCCGCTCGAGACACCGGCGGCAGTGATGATTTTTCCTTCCCGAACTACACGCTCTTCGGTCGGAGTCGCGCCATATTTCAGAAGCAAGGGTCGCGCGGAGAAGTGGGTCGTTGCCTTTCGCCCATTCAGCAGGCCCGCAGCGGCAAGGAGCAGTGATCCGGTGCATACGGAGGTCGTGAATTGACTCGTCTCGTGCGCGTTTCGAATCCAATCGAGAACCATATCATCGTGCACGAGCGCGCGAGTCCCAATCCCACCTGGAACCAAAATCACGTCGGGGTTGCCCACCTCGTCGAACGTACAATCGACCGTGAGCCCCAGGAACCCATTGTCGGTTCGAACCTCTCCCCTGCGACGCCCGACGAAACGAACCTCGGCTCCGGGAAGGCGTTGAAGCACTTCATAAGGCCCCACCGCATCCAGCGCGGTCACCTGCTCAAATAGCGCCACCGCGTGTCCCTAGCTGAGTTGGCCACGGACGAAGGGTAGGTACGTGGGGTGCCAGACGTGTTCTCGGACGAACGATTCGATGTCTTCGGGGATGTTTTCTCGGCGGGCTACGCCATCGGCGATGGCTTGTTTGACGACGGCGGTGGCCACTCGGACCGAAGTTTCCTGAATGTCGCTGACCGGTGGATAGATCAGGCCGCCTTCGACGTATTTCTCGATGGTGTAGTCGGCGAGGGCTTGGGATGCTTCCAACACCATGCTATCGGTGATTGACTTGGCGTCGCTCAGGATTGCGCCAAACCCGAGACCGGGGAAGATGAAGGCATTGTTGCCTTGGCCTATTGGGTGCGTCACGCCGCCCATCATGACCGGCTCGAAGGGGCTGCCGGTCGCGACAATCGCTTGACCATCGGTCCATCGGAAGATGTCCGCGGGCTTGGCTTCCGCCGAGCTCGTGGGGTTCGAGAGTGGGAAGATGATCGGCCACTTGTGGTTGTCGGCCATGGCACGGACGATTTCTTCATTGAACGCGTCCGGTCTACCCGAGAGGCCCAAAAGAACCGTGGCTCCAGCATTCCGGATCGTCTCGACCAAGTCCGGCGTGTCGCCTTCGAATTTCCAATCCCGCGTGATCGCGCGGTCATGCGAAAATCCGCGTTTGTACTCTTCCATGTCGCGGTCGGTGAGAAGAAGGCCCCGGGAGTCGAGCACAAACACCCGCGAATGGGCTTCCGCACGGCTGAGGCCGGCGCGAACCAGCCCTTCGCGGATTGCCCACGCCACGCCCACCCCGCCGGCGCCCGCACCATGAATGACGAAGATCTCGTCCTTCAAGCTTTCGTTGCGAAGGTGGCAGGCCGCGAGGATGCCAGCAAGGGCCACGGCGCCCGTTCCCTGGATGTCGTCGTTGAATGAAGGGCCGCGGTCGCGGTACCGCTCCAGCACGGAGAATGCCGCAGTCTTCGAAAGATCCTCCCATTGAATCACGGCATCGGGCCAGCGCTTCCATACAGCGTCCACGAATTGGTCCAGGAACTTGTAGTAGTCGTCTCCGCGGAGCCGCTTCTGGCGAACGCCCAAGTAGTTCGGATCGTTGATCAGGTCCATCCGATCGGTGCCTACGTCCAGCGCTACCGGCATGGTGTGGAACGGGCTGACGCCGCCGCCGACGGTGTAGAGCGCCATCTTTCCAATCGGAATCGCGAGGCCGCCATAGCCCTGGTCGCCAATCCCGAGAATCGCCGAGGAGTCGGTCGCGACGATCATCCGGACGTCTTCCATCGGGTAGCACTCGAGTGTTTGGTCGGCCCTATCGATGTTGAGCGGCGAGTACGAAAGACCCCGAGGGTTCTGGTAAAGCGCGCTGAACTGCTGCACCGCCGCTCCGACCGTCGGTGTGTAGACGATGGGCAACATCTCATCGAGATGCTTTTCGAGCAATGCGTAGAAGAGAATCTCCTGCCGCTCTTGCACGGCGCGAAGGTACTGGTACTTGTCTATATCGGTCGGCGCTTGGACAAAGCCCTCGTAGACGCGTTCGATTTGCTGTTCGAGCGTGTTGTACTGGGGCGGAAGAAGGCCACCGAGTCGAAGCGCGACTCGTTCTTCGTAGCTGAATGCCGTCCCCTTGTTACTCAGCACCAAGCGCAGCAGCGCGATGCCGTCGAGATAGACCTCCATGTATTGGCGCCCATGGTCGTCTTCCTTGAGGTCGAACAGGCGGCTAACGCGTTTGCGCGGCATTTCGGTCCTTTCCTTAGGCGGCTTCGATGGCGTTCACGACGGCACCCGCCATCTCCGTGGTTCCGAGCGAACGCTGCCCGCCGCTCAAGTCTGCCGTCCGGAGGCCGCTGTCGAGGACCTTTTGAACCACATCTTCAATGGTTTTCGCATCTTCGTCGAGGTTGAGGCTGTGTCGGAGCAACATCGCAGCGCTCAAGATGGTGCCGAGCGGGTTTGCGATCCCTTTGCCTGCGATGTCAGGCGCCGAGCCGTGGATGGGCTCGTATAAGCCCAGCGTGCCCTCGCCAAGGGATGCGCTTGGGAGCAGCCCGAGCGAGCCGGTCAAGACAGCGCCCTCGTCCGAGAGAATGTCGCCGAACATGTTGCCGCTCACGATGACGTCGAACGAAGACGGGTCCGTGACGAGCCGCATGGCTGCCGAGTCGACGAGCTGGTGGTCGAGACGAATGTCAGCGTTCTCTCTGCCGACCTCGGTGGCGATTTCGCGCCAGACCTGCATCGTCGCGAGCACGTTGGCCTTGTCGATAGAGGTGACGTGTCCGCCGCGCTTTCTAGCTACTTGAAAGGCCAGCTCGACGATGCGGCGAATTTCCTGCTCGTCGTAGACCATCGTGTCGAAGCCGGTCCGCAGCCCGTTCCTGGTTTCTTTGCCCTTCGGCTGCCCGAAGTAGATGCCGCCCGTCAGCTCCCGGACGAAGACGAGGTCGACGCCACGGAGCCGCTCAGCCTTGAGAGGGGAGGCAGCTTCGAGCCCTCGGAAGAGCTTCACGGGACGGACGTTCGCGAAGAGCTTCAGTGCTTTTCGCATTCCAAGGAGCCCCTGCTCCGGGCGAACCCTAGCATTCGGGTCGTCCCATTTCGGCCCGCCCACCGCACCGAGCAAGACTGCGTCCGCACTTCGGCAGCCGACGATCGTATCGTCCGGCAGCGGCACGCCTGTCTCGTCGATCGCAATGCCCCCGATCAGATGCGTCGAAAACGTGAACGTGTGGCCCGATCTGCTGGCGATGGCTTCGAGCACCTGCCGCGTCGCGTCCACAATTTCGGGCCCGATGCCGTCGCCCGGAAGGAGTGTGATCTTGGCTTTCATGTCCTGTTACCTGTGCGGCCGGCCATGATGCACGGCGCGCG
>CAMYJN010000170.1 GCA_947258625.1 uncultured Polyangiaceae bacterium
CTTTGATGCTTACTATCCTCCTAATAACGAACTAATCAGCAATTGGGACGCTTCGTTAAGGTGCTCAACCAGGAATTAGGGTCGATATGAAAACTGTTCTGATCACTGTCGCACTGTTCGCTGCTTCGTCGTGCAAGGCGCCAACCCCGAGTCATATCGACGAAGTTGCCGCCGAAAGTTACATCGTTGAGTGCGCCACAGATTGGGCTGAGTCGGTAGTGACCGGCGATATGTCTAGAAGAAGGGTGTACTTCGCCAACGAGTTTCAAGGGACGGGAATTGATGGAGCTAGATACGATCGAGCCGCAGTGACCCAAGATCACGATCCTTCGACTGTGTACGCTTCGAACGTAATCGGACTCATCGACGTGCGCTTCTTCGGATCAACAGCGATTGCCTACGGCGAGGAGACTTGGACCAAGGTGAACGGCGAGACAGGACGCTGGATTTGGACAGACATCTGGCTTCACCGCGACGGCGAATGGCAAATCATTGCTGCGCAGGACAACGAAATACGCGTCGCCCAGTAGCAATGCGGGGCGACCGGGTAGCGAACGGTCGAATCCCGTCGCCTTAATGATGAAAACCAGCCGACACTACTGCAGGTTTTTACCCGGAATTGGTGCCGCACCCTGTGCGTTGGTGGCGACTGTAGGCGCCATGGCATTCTGTCGAGGGAGGTTTACGATGCCGGACGACACGAGTTCTAGTATGTTGTTGCAGGAGGAATTCCCTCTCCTCGCTGGAACGGTCGCGTTCCCGCGCTAGTTGCTGCACGAGTCGAATCGCGCGGGCGTCGCGCTCGACGGCGCGGGTAGCCATGAAGTGGCGCCAGGTGCCGGGATGCCAGGTCTTTTGAATCGCCGTTCGCGCGAGCTTTGTGACGAATGCCGAGTCGAGACGCGTCCAGCACGAGGCGGCTTGGATTTTGACGCGTATTTGACGCGGAGATCTGGAATGGCCTGATATGGGATGACGGTCCCGAGCGCCGGCCAGTGCACCTAAGTCTCAGTTATCGTTCGTAAAGTGTTTCAAATGTTGGAGTTTACGGAAGCGAAGAAATTGGTCGTCGTAGAGCTCCGAGCCCGACGTATCCGTGTGGGTCCATCAGGTCGGTTCGATCTTGGCGCCCACACGCGCCTGCGTGGACAAGCAGCCAGAGCCTGGTGCCAATATTGTGGGGGTGCGGACCCGAGGACGCCGCCCTTCGACGCCATGCCCCACCCGAGCGATCCTGCCCCATTTCAGGACACGACCCGCGTGATAAGTCGGTCTCCACCGCAGTCTACTTTGGGGGCCACGTCGATGCGAACGTGTGTGGGAGTCGAGCAGCGATGGCTACGACTCCCACAATTTCTCCCACACACCACGAACAAATCAGGAACAGACACGCAACACCCGAGAACATGATACCCCGTGTTTTCCGGGGTTTTCTCAATGATCCTGATCGCTCAATTCAACTGAGCCCCATCACCTTGGCGAGGACCACGGTGATGTTGTCGGGGCCGCCCGCTTCGTTGGCGCTTTCGATGAGCTTGTCGGCGGCGGTCTGCAGGTCTTGATGCGAACCTACGATGCGTTGGATCTCGGCGTCCGTGACGGGGCCGCAGAGGCCGTCGCTGCAAAGCACGTAGATATCTCCGATTTCAGGTCGATCGAGCACCGTGTCGACTTTGACGGTGGACTTCATGCCGAGCGCTCGAACGATGACGTTCTTGAGCGGGAAGTTTTCGATCTCCTCTTCGGAGAGTCGCTTCATCTTGATGTAGTCGTTGAGCAGCGAGTGGTCGCTGGTCAGCTGCTCCATTTTTCCATCGCGAATTCGGTAGACGCGACTGTCGCCGACGTGTCCGATGAGCACGCCGTCTTCGACGACGAGAATGCCACAGACCGTCGTGCCCATGCTGTGCATCCGCGGGTCTTTTTGCGCCGCTTCGTGGATGCGAAGATTGGCGAGCTTGATCCCGGTGATCAGGCGGTTCTCCTCGTAGCCGCGCGCCTTGTCCATCTTGTACGGCCAGGTCGCCTCGGCGTCAGCGCTGGTGGCGCGGAAGAACTCGCGTAAGGTGTCGATGGCCATGCCGCTCGCGACCTCGCCCGAGGAGTGCCCGCCCATGCCGTCGGCCACGACGTAGAGGTTGTCCTCCTCGGCCAGCATGAAGCTGTCCTCGTTGTGGGTGCGCTTCATCCCCACGTGGGTATCCCCAATGGCCAAGACCCGAGCCCGTGACATCTTCCCCTTCGAATCCCCCTGGAATACGAGATTAGCGACCCGGTGACGGCCAAGTCAACGAATCCGGCCTATACTCGCTCCGCGGTGCCCAGCGAACCCGAAAACGAGCTTGCCTCGGTGAACGCCAGCGCGCGGGAGCTTCTGCTCTGGGAGGAAAGCCTCGGCGCTGAGGGTTTTCCAGGGTCGAAGCCGGGCGCGCCGCAGTCGAGAACGGCGGGGGAATCCGCGCGTTCCGAGGCGATGGAGGACTGTCAGGCCCGCCTGAAGGTCCTGGCCGACGACGCCGCCACCTGCGCGCGCTGCGACCTCAGCAAGGGTCGCACCCAGAGCGTCTTCGCGCGCGGGACGCCGGATACCGACCTGGTCTTCGTCGGGGAAGGCCCCGGCTATCACGAGGACCAGGAAGGCCTGCCGTTCGTCGGTCGAGCCGGGCAACTGCTCGACCGGATGATCGCTGCGATGGGCTACCCGCGCGACGGCGTCTACATCTGCAACGTCGTGAAGTGCCGACCCCCCGAAAACCGGACGCCCCTTCCGAGTGAAGCCGCCGCGTGCGCGCACTTCCTGGTGCCCCAGCTCGAGCTCGTGCAGCCGAAAGTGATCGTCGCGCTCGGCCGCTGCGCAGCAGAGAACCTGGAGTGCGTGCCACCGGCAGGGCGCTGGCGTGGCGTCTGGGGAGAGTGGCGAGGCGTGCCCGTCATGCCGACGTACCACCCGGCGTTCTTGCTCAGGAGCCCGGAGTTCAAAAAGCCGGTCTGGGAAGACCTACAGGCGGTGCTCGGTGTGCTCAACCGCGAACTGCCGAAACGCGCCCGCTGATCGCGCCTACTTCCGGCGACACGCGCCAAATGCCTTCGGATCACCGTACTGCGAGCGTCCGCTGGTCTCGCCGTTCTCGGTCATCCCCGGCCCGACGCTCAGCATGACCGGCGGCTGCGGATCCACGTCCGTCCAGAGCGAGCACTGCAGCCAATACTCGCAGTCGTTTTCGACGTAGACACGGTGCCGGTAATGCGAGCCCGTCTTCGTGGCTTCGGCCCAGATCTTGTAGCAGCTACGCGCGCTGGCTTCGCCGCCACCGAGCCGCGGTGCAACAGATGAAAGAAGCGCGAGCACCAAGGCTCCAGTCGAGAGAGCGCCAACGACGGATCTGATCATAGGCCGTAGTCTGCGCCACCGGCCGGGACCGTGCCAGTGGCAGCGTCAGTGCCAGCGTCAGTGCCAGCGTCAGTGCCAGCGTCAGTGCCAGCGTCAGTGCCAGCGTCAGCGTCAGCGCCGGCGATAGGCCTCCCACGCACGAAGGAGCTCCCAGCCTCGCAGCGGGACGTAGAGGAGCTCACCTGGGCGCATCCGCACGGTCTCGCTCAGCCGAGAGCCGTTCGCGCTCCCGCGCCGAAGGTCCATCAGCTCGCGGAAGCCGAGCCCTGAGCGCAGCGCGGTCGGCGGCTCACGACCGGCGGCCAAATGCGCGATCGTGGCGCGACCGCAGGCCGCGCATCGGCCGCAGGGAGGCTCGGTCCCTTCGTAACAGGAGTACGCGTAGTCCTCGAGAAGCTTCGGGGGAGTCGCCGCGATCAGCTTGGCCTTGGTCCAGTGGCTGAACGGTCGGCGAACGCGGTAGTTCACCCCAGGCTGTGCGACCCGCAGCGCCAAGCTCGTCGCGAGCGTGAACGTGAGCCGCTTGTCAGGCGCCCAGTCTGCAGGGGCCGACATGACGATGTCGTCGTAACCGAGCGCGGCGGCCCGAACGGTCATCACGAGATTTCGAAGCGGCACCCAGCGATCGTCCTGTTCCTGTTCGCCGAGCCAACGCATGTCCTGGACCGGAATAAGCTGCGGAAACGAGATGCGCAGCTTTTGGTAGCGGTCGATTTCAGGAGCGCTGTACTGGGAGCCCACGTCGAAGTACACGGCTGCCGGCCGCCCCAGCTGATGCCAGGTGCTCAGGCTGTCGTAGCCCATGCTGAGCAGCACGATCGTGTTCGGCCGCGCCGCACCGACCATCGGTCAGTCGCCCCGGTACGAGCACCCGGAGGTGCAGGTTTCGCTCACCTCGATGCAGCTCAGGATGGGCAGCACCGGTTTCAAACTGCGCCAAATCCATTCGGCCAAAACCTCGCTGGTCGGGTTCTCGAGGCCTTCGATCTCGTTCAGGTAGTAGTGATCCAGGCGCCGCCGAATCGGGTCGCAGGCCTCCTTGATTTCGGCGAAGTCCACGATCCAGCCAAGCTCCGAATCCGCCTCCCCTTCGACGCAGACCCGAACGCGATACGAGTGGCCGTGTAGGCGCTTGCACTTGTGTCCATTGGGCACGTTCGGAAGCAGGTGTGCCGCCTCGAAGCTGAATTCTTTCCAGATCTCCATCCGACGGGGAGTCTGAGCGCTGCGGCGAGCTTGCGCCAGCGAAGCCCCGTGGCGACGGAGTCGCTCTACGGGGTGTCAGTGACCGTGTCGGTGTCAGTGCCAGTGCCAGCGTCAGTGCCAGCGTCAGTGCCAGTGTCGGTGGCCGGGGCCGGGAACGAGAACCGGAGCGATTCGCATGGAGCTCGCGGCCAATTGGGGGTTCGTCGCTGCACTCGCTATCCTTGAATCAGTAACGTGGCGCACAACTCGGATACGGACGTGGATACGCTCGAGCTTTGCTTGAGGGAAGGGATTGCAGGCAATGAGTATGCCGACCCTCGGGAGGCGCTTGGCTGCGATACCGATACCGACGACGCCGAGGTTGCGCGTGCCTTGGTGCGCATCGTTGCGGCGCACGACCTCGGAGAGATTGGGATGCGAAGCGTTCGGCCCGAGGCCGTGCGTCATCCATCGGTCCGTCCTCCCACGGAGGTCACGGCGGACCCCTCCTTTCTCGGCCGACTGAGCGCAACCGGCGACGAAGGGCTTTCGGTCGAGCGGATCGATGACGTTCCCACGCTGCTCGCGGTACTTCGCGCAGGTTCGAGGCGGCAGCGACGGGCCGCGCTCGCTCGCCTCCGCGAGCGGCTGGTGGACCGGCGCTTGCTGCAGAGCGACGAAGTTCGAAAAGCGATTCAAATCATCTCGAAGCTCCGGGACGTTGAGCTCGGTTACGAGCTGGCGCAGCTGCGGGCCGAGCTTCCGGGCGCCTCCGGTCGCACCGCGCGTCAGGAACACGAGCAGTGGAAACGCTTGGCGCAGCGCACCGAATTTGAGATTCGGGCGTTTTGGGACGGCCAATCGAGCGTCGATGCGTTTCGTGGACTCCCCGGCGACCAGCGGGCGCTGTTGCTGATGCGCGTCTCTGAGCTTTCCAACCTCGTCGTTCAACACATCACGGCGATCATCGAAGGCAGTGACGGCTCCGTGCCCTTGGAATCCAGGATCGGGCTCATCACCTCGCTTCGCTACGCCAGGGATCCGCGACTGGTGCCGGCGCTGGTGGCCGTGCTCGAGGCCGAACGTGGCGAGCTGGTGGCGAGCGCGGCTCGGGTGCTCGGAGGCATGGATGACGCCAGGGCACAGCCGGCGCTCGCAGAGCGCTTCGAGCGAAGCTTCGTCGCCGAGGAGCGGATCGCCCTTGCCGGCGCGCTTGGGATGCACGGGGACCTGCGCGGTCTGAGTGAAGTGCGGAGCTCGCTCGATGAGGACCATCCCAAGCTGCCGCTCCAAGCGCTCGAGGCGATGGAGAGCCTAGGCTCGCCGGACAGCACCGATCTCGTCACCAAATTTCTCGACCATGCCGACGCGAGCATCGCCATTCAGGCAGCGCGTACCTGCGCGCGCATCGGCGACGGGCGCGCGCTCGACGAGCTGA
>CAMYJN010000171.1 GCA_947258625.1 uncultured Polyangiaceae bacterium
TCGTCGACCCGTGCCAGCCCTTCGCCGAAGAAATCCGGCTCGAGCTCGCGTCGTGCGAGCACCTTGCCGTCTTCGAGACGAACCTTGCGCAGCGACGACTCTCCGTACTGCCCCGTACTTTCGTACATGACGCCGTCATGCCAGATGAGACCCTGAGTGAATGCGTCTCTATCATGGGGGTACTGACGAAGGACGCGGACCCGAAGCGCTTCAGGGGCCGGTAGACCGACGGGGTCTCGCGCGTCCGTAGGCGTCACGTGAACCGGTGACACGGTTTCTTCGGACGGCTTCCCACACCCGGGAGCCAGCGCAACGGCGCAGGCCAACAGAGCGCCTATCAGCATCTCCCAATCCACTCGTCTGCGAGCCTCGGCCATCCGGACCAAAGCCTAGCCTTCGAGCGTGGGGACGCCAATGCTTGACGCCGGGGGTGCCAACCGTTAGCTCCAAGCCGTGCAACCGGATTCCTCGAAGCCATCGAGACCGCGCGTCCAGCACGCCGACGCTTCGTTGCGGGCGACGCGCGCGGAGATCTTGCTCGACGCGATAGGGCACAACCTTCGCGTGGTGCAGGAGGCGGCGGCAGGACGGAAAATTCTGGCCGTCGTGAAGGCGGATGCCTACGGGCACGGCGTGGTCCCGGTCGCGCGGCGACTTCAGGAAGAAGGCGTCGATGGTTTCGGTGTCGCACTCGCGGAAGAGGGAATCGAGCTCCGAGAAGCCGGCATCGACCGCGCCATTCTCGTCCTCAACGGCATCAACGGAGGCGCCCACCGCGAGATCATCGCGGCCGGGCTCACCCCCGTGGTCTACGAAATCTCCGAAGCTCGTGCCTTCGATCTCGTGTCTGGGAGCCGCCCCATCGACGTGCACCTGAAAGTCGACACGGGCATGGGCCGACTCGGCGTCCCGCTCGGGGAGCTCAGCGACTTCCTGCGTGAGCTCCGTCGATTTCCTTCGATTCGCATCGCTGGCTTGATGACGCATTTGTCGACTGCCGACGCCGACCCGCTGTACGTCGCGGAGCAGCTCGCTGGATTCGCCGAAGCGCGAGGTCTCGTTCGCCGCTTCGGCCATGAGCCGTCGGTCCTGCACGTCGCGAACAGCGCCGCCTTGTTTCGGCACCCCGAGTCGCATTTCGATTGGGTGCGCACCGGCCTGGCGCTCTACGGCTATCCTGGCTCGGACACGATCGATGCGCCCCTTCGCCCCGCGCTTCGCTGGCGTACAGAGGTGCTTCGCGTTCGAACGCTGCAAGCGGGCGAGTCGGTTGGCTACGGACGCTCATTTCGTGCACCCTCAGAAACTCGTTTGGCGACGATTCCCGTTGGTTACGGCGACGGCTTGTTGCGATCCGCTTCGAATCGCGGGCACGTGTTGATCGCTGGTGTTCGCTGCCCCATCGTCGGCAACATCGCGATGGACCTGACCACCGTCGATGTTTCGGGCGTTTCGCGTGTCAACATCGGCGACGAG
Organism: uncultured Polyangiaceae bacterium; assembly: GCA_947258625.1. GTDB lineage: Bacteria > Myxococcota_A > Polyangia > Polyangiales > Houyiibacteriaceae > SG8-38. Next base: position 1,477 of record CAMYJN010000171.1, read on the forward strand.
GTTCTGCTGCTGGGTGAGCAAGGAGGGTCCGTGCTCGACGCGCGTGACCTCGCCGTGGCGGCCGGAACGATTCCCTATGAGGTGCTGACCAACGTCTCGCGGCGCGTTCCGCGTGTCTACTTGAATGGCTGACGTTTCACTTACGAACCATGCTATGAAGTCTCGTGCCTGACGCCGCGCCCAGCGCACCCGCGACCCCGGACAAGACCTCGAAGCTCCGCGGGATCGCTCGTGACGCCGCCGACTGGCTCCTGCAGCTGCTCCTCTCCCCCTTCGCCGAGATCGGAGCGCTCTTCAAGCTGCTGTGGGAGGCTGTGTTCTGGGGAATCCGCCCGCCGTACCGCGCCCGGCTTTTCGTCGAGGCGATGGAGTTCATCGGCATCGGCTCCATCTTCCTCGTCTCGCTGACCGCCGTCTTCGTCGGCGGCGTGCTTGCCTTGCAGCTCGTCGATGGTTTTCGCGACTTTGGCGCCGAGAACCAGACGGGCGCCGTGATTGGCTTGGCGTTGGCCCGAGAGGTCGGGCCGGTATTTGCCGCGCTGATGGTCACGAGCCGGGCCGGGAGCGCGATGACGACCGAGCTCGGATCGATGCGCGTCACCAACCAAATCGACGCGCTGGTCACCATGGCGGTCAACCCGGTCCAGTATTTGGTGGTGCCGCGGCTGGTCGCTGGCTTCGTGATGGTTCCGGTGCTGACGATGCTCTTCAACATCGTCGGGGTGATGGGAGCCTTCTTCGTGGCCGTCTCGCTCCTCGGGCTCGACCCGGGCGTGTTCATGGACCGCCTCAAGTGGCTGGTCGACTGGGATGACGTCTCTCAGGGGCTGATCAAGGCGATGGTCTTCGGCGTCGCGCTGACGCTGATCGCGTGCCGTCAGGGCTTTTATGCGAAGGGCGGAGCAGCCGGGGTGGGGCGTGCCACCAACCGCGCCGTCGTGCAGAGCGCCATCGCCATCCTCATGCTCGACTATCTGGTGACGAGCCTCGTCTTGGGACAGGGGTTTTTCTGATGAAGCTCTTTCGACGGAACCTAGTTCGACTGACACGGGCTCCGCTGCCTCCAGAGGCGAAGGACGATCCGATCCACGTGCGGATTCGTGATCTTCACAAGAGCTACGGTGAGCATCACGTGCTCAAAGGCGTGTCGCTCGACATTCATCGGGGAAAGACGAATCTGATCATCGGGCCCTCGGGCTCCGGTAAGACCGTCCTGATGCGGCAGCTGATCCGGCTCGAAAACCCCGACTCTGGGCAACTCATCGTCAACGGCATCGATTTTGCCCAGCTCGAAGGCCTCGATCTGGCGGCGATGCGACGCACCTTCGGCATGGTCTTCCAGATGTCCGCGCTCTTCGACTCGATGACGGTGTTCGACAACGTCGCGTTTCCACTCCGAGAGCACACCGATCTTTCCCGCAATGCGGTTCGCGATCGCGTGATGGATCGCCTTGCTGCGCTCGGCGTGGCGGCGGCGGCGGAGAAGCTCCCCGCGCAACTCTCGGGGGGCATGCAGAAGCGTGTGGCCGTCGCGCGGGCGATGATCCTCGAGAGCGAGATTCTAATCTACGACGAGCCCACCACGGGCCTCGACCCGATCACGACCGAAATGGTCGATGAGCTGATCACCGAGGCCGAGGAGATGTTCGGCGTGACGTCGATCGTGATCAGCCACGACATGGCCTCGGTCTTGCGCATCGCCAATCAGCTGAGTTTCCTGCATGAGGGGCAGATCGCAGCCACCGGGACACCCGAGGAACTTCTGCACACCGATCATCCAGCCACGGCGGAGTTCATCCGGGCGTCGAGGGTCAGCATGGACTGAGGAGACGACGTGCGAAGATCGGTCGATGAGGGTGGCGTGGCCCGCCTCGGGCCTCAAGCGTAGTTCCGCACCACGACTTCGCTCACTCTGCCGCGCTTGGTCGCATCGCAGTTGATCGCGCGGGGTGCGGCGACGGTGTCGACTTTGAACTCGCCATAGAGGTTGCGAATGAAGGGGACATCGCTGTTGGAGAGCATGAGCTTACACTCTCGACGGTCGAGGGCCTTGTAGACGTCCCGCAGCCGCGTTTGGTCTTCCTGGGAGAACCCATCGCGCGCGTACGACGTGAAGCTCGCGGTCACCGACACGGGCTCGTAGGGCGGGTCGAAGTAGATGAAGTCGCCGGGCTTGGCGTTCTCGAGGAGCGTGTCGAAGGACGCGCATCGTAGATCTGCCCCCCGAAGCGCCTCGCTTGCCGCCTGCAACGCATCTTCGTTCAAGATCCGCGGATTTTTGTACGAGCCTACGGGTACGTTGAACTCGCCTTTTCGATTGACTCGGTGCAAGCCGTTGAAGCAGGTCTTGTTGAGATAGATGAACATAGCCGCGCGCTTCGACGTCGAAACACGGCGGTTTTGGTTGTAGCGTTCGCGCACCTCGTAATACCGTTGCTTCGAGTGTTGGCCTGCAAGCCTGCGCAGCCCGCCGATCACGCCTTCGACATCGTCGCGAATCGCCGCGTACGTCGAAACCAGCGTGGGGTTGATGTCGGTCAGCAGAGCACGCCCTGGGCGGCGCGCAAAGAACAAAGCGCCACCGCCCACGAACGGCTCGACATGGCGCATCCGCTCCACGCCTGGGGGGAGCAGCGGTCGCAGCTGGCTGAGCAATCGGCCCTTGCCCCCGACCCACTTCACGAAGGGAGCTGCCTCCCGTGGCGCGTGCTCTATCCGCGCCGCGACCGCCGCAAATGTCGTCATGTGTAGTATGATCACCTACACACACCGGCGAATGGAAAAAACCCGCGGCTACCGAGCAAATATCGGCGTGATTCCGGGCCGTTATGGCCGGAGCTACTTGGCCTCGGCGACCATTGCGCCGAGGCGCTCGAGTGCTTCCTCGAGCACCGGCATCGGTGGCCCGAACGAGAAACGCATGTGCTGAACGAAACGCGATGGCCGTCCAGTCCGGCGCTTGCCCGGATTCACATCGAAGAAGTGCCCGGGCACCGTGATCACCTGTCGCTCGAGGGCCGCTTTGAAGAAGTCGTCGCTGTTTCGAATCGGCCGGGGTAGGCCGCTCAGGTTTCCCCAGGCGTAGAAGGTCCCTTGCGGCTCGAGGTCGAACTTGACCCCGATGTCCTTGAGGCCCCGCACCAAGAAGTCGCGCTTCTTCTTGAACTCATGGTGGACCGCCTGCGCCTCGGCGAGCGTAGGCTCCTGCTGGACCAGGTCGATCGCCGCGCGCTGCATGGGCGCGACGCCTCCGCCATCGAGGAACGAGCCGGCGCTCGCGGCCGATTCGATGACGCGCTTCGGGCCGACAATCCAGCTCACCCGAAAGCCGGGATACCGCCAGTTCTTGGTGAGCCCATCGAACACGACAATCGGATCCTGGTCGACGTCCTCGACATACTGCGCCGCGCTGACGATCGATTGCTCTCCCGTCCAGACGTAGTGCGAATAAAACTCGTCGAGCAGAAGTGCGCAGTTCAAGTCTCGTGCGGTTTCCACCCAGCTGGCCAGCGCATCGCCTTGGACGACTTTGCCGGTCGGGTTGCACGGGTTGCTCGCTAGGATCGCGCTGAGTCCTCGTCCCAGGATTTCCTCTTCGAGCTTTTCTCGGGTGAACTCGTATGCATGTTTCGGGTCGAGTAAGATCGGGATCGGCAGAAATCGCCGAAACACGTCGAGCAGCTCTTCGTAGGCCGTGTAGTCCGGAAGGAAATGCCCGAGATGAATGGGCGCGATGGCCGCACATGCGCGCATGACCGCGACTCGACCGCCGCCCGCAATGCACACGTTCTCGGCGGAGTATTGGGACTTCATGCCGCGACGAAAGAGCTGGTTGTAGAGGCTCGCCACCGATTCGCGAAGCTCCCAGACGCCCGGCACCGGTGCGTAGTCGAGATCACCCGGGCGCACCGTGATCTTGGTCACCCGCTCCGGGGCGCCCGGAAGCGCCGTGGTATCCGGCTGACCTTGACCCAGGTTGCACCAGTCGGGCGCATCGAGGCTGAATCCACGCTTCTGTGCCTCCACCGTGACGTAAATCACGCCCGTACGCGGGACTGGTCGAAACGCCGCGACCTCTGCAATATCGTTCGCTGAGTTGGACTCGGGCTGGCTCATGCGCTGCGGGACTCTAGCAGAAGTCTCGAAATGCGATAGCCTTGCCGCATGGATGTCTTGCGCATCGAAGAGCTGATGGTCGACTGCGTGGTCGGGGTCTATCCGCATGAGCGCAACGCCTCGCAGCCCCTTCGCGTCGACGTCGAGATGCGGCTGAAAACCGAAACCGCCGCCATCAAGGAAAGCCTGCGCTCGACGATCGACTACGCCGCCACCGCATCGCAGCTGGTGTTCCTGCTTCGAAGCTGCCGATTCCGCCTTCTCGAAACCGCAGCGCACGTGCTCGCCCGGTACGTTCTCGCGCCGCCCGCGCCTGACGAGAGACGCGCTCAGGTCGAGTCCGCCGTGATCCGACTGAGCAAGCCCGGGGCGCTTCGAAGCTTTGCAATTCCCT
>CAMYJN010000172.1 GCA_947258625.1 uncultured Polyangiaceae bacterium
TGCTGCTCGAGGTCGATCGAGATTACCGTGAGAAAGCTGAAGCGGGCGAGCTCCCTCGCATCGCGCCTCAGCGAAACAACCCCGGTGGTGGCGCCTGGCTGCCCATCCTTCACCGCTACGAAGACGGCTGGCACTTCACCGCGCTCTACTCCAACACCGACCGGGCCCACGAGCTCGGCCGCGTTCGAGATTGGGTGGTCGTGTACTTCGAGCACGACGGTCACGAAGGACAATGCACGATCGTGACCGAATACCGCGGACCACTCACCGGCAAGCGGGTGGTCCGGGGACGGGAAGACGAGATCCTCGCGCTCGACGCGCCCGGGAATCAATAACCGATCGTCGACAGGAATCTACCAAGCTCTTCGAGGACCGGCATTGGAATCTCGTGGCCGCCTCGAAAGGGAACCCACTTGGTTGAAAGCCCTGCTCCGCGCATCTCGTCCCTAAGGTGTTCGGCAGCCTCGAACGAAAGGAGCGGGTCGTTCTGGCCGTGGCTTTGAAAGACAGGCACCTCGCGCTTCGATGCCATCCCGGCCTTCCATTCTTTCAGGTTCACCGGCGTGCCGGAAAGGATCACCAAGCCCCCGGGAGTGACGTTCCTCGTGAATACCGCATTGCATGCCGCCATCGAGCCTTGAGAAAACCCGCCGACGATCAGATGCTCGCTCGGCACGCCGAGCTCCCGTTGGAAGGCTTCGATCATTTCGACGACACCATCGGTCGCATCCTCCATCCCCGGGGGGATCTCCTGGGCATAGCTGCGAGGCCCCTCGGCCATTGCCTGCTCTGCGCGCGCTAGGTCGAGCATCCACCAGGCGCGTGCACCGAATAGCCCGGGGATTTCGTGCGGGGCCTCTGGAAACGCGAAGCGGACGGCGCGCGGCACATCGAGAACGCGCCATAGACCGACCAAGTCGGTCCCAGACGCACCAAAACCATGCATCAAGACGACGAGCGGCCCATCGCCGCCACCTTGGCGATCCTCGCCTCCCGTCAGTCGAACCGTGATACCGCCAAATCGTTGTTCCCGCATGAGCGCGGAGTATAACCTGGTGCCATGATTGCATCTCGTTAAGGAGGTACCGATGACCGAAGCGATTCAGACTGAGAACCTCGTGGAGAGCTCGCTCCGTGAAAGCTGGGCGCTCTTCAAGGACGACCTCGTGCTCTACGTCGTCGCCTCTCTATTGGTGTTTGTGATCTCGGCTGTGAGCCTAGGTTTGTGCGCTGGACCCATGATCGTCGGTTTCATCAAACTGGTCCGCAAGAGAATGCACGGCGAGACAGCCACGGCCACTGACGTCTTCGACGGGTTTTCCGAGTTCGGCGCGAGTCTGGTCGCCATGATCCTGATCGGCCTTGGCGTCTTGATCGGTTCGATGCTGCTGATCGTGCCGGGCGTGCTCTTTGCTTTCATCACGGCATTCACGTTTCACGCGATCGCACTCGATGGCATGGGTGCGACCGCCGCGATTGGACAGAGCTACAACGTCATCAAAGAAAATCTAGCGCCTAGTTTCGCGCTGCTCTTGATCGTGGCCGTGCTGAACGCGATCGGCGGCTCGATCATTTTCGGCTCACTCCTCACAACGCCGTTCAGCTTGATCGTGATGACCTTTGCGTATCAGCGCCTGCAAGGAACGGCCCCAACCGATTCGAGGTGACTGGCGAGGCTGGACGAAACGTAGGGGTCGCCGCAGAACGCTGCGGTATCCTGGTGCATGCCGCGTGCCTCGTGACCACCCGAGAGAGGCCGCCAAGCTAGTCGCGGCCCGAAGGCGATCCAACGAACCTCAATCGCACGCCGCCCCCTGGTCTTGATCCTTCCTAACGGGCCAAGATCGTTATACAAGACGATGACGAAGGAGAATCAGCACCATGAAGCTGAATAAAATCATCGTCGCTACGGACTTTTCGCCTCAGTCGGACTCCGCGATCCGTCATGCCTGCAGCCTTGCTCGCTTCACCGGTGCGAGCCTTCGCGTCGTCCACGTCGTGGAGACCCCCGCCGATGAAGAAGGATTGGAGGCGGCCCGAGAGGCGGTGAAGCACTGGCACCTCAGTGACGAGGGCCGACTCGCGAGTGAGATCGCTGCCTGCGCGGGCGCCGACATGGACATGGTCCAGGAAACCGTGGACGCGACCTCCACGGCAGAGGGGCTTCAGTCAGTCGTCGACGCCCATGGCGCGGACTTGGTGGTCGTGGGAAGCACCGGATTATCTGGAATCAAGGAAGCGTTGCTCGGGAGCACCGCTGGCAGAGTTCTTCGCACGGTCGAGACGGACGTAATGGTGGCCCGCGGCGACGAGCCCTCGGCGACGGGATACCAGCGAATTCTCATTCCGACGGACTTCTCCGCGTCTGCCGATGCAGCACTAGAGCTCGCCCGGGCTCTGGCGGCACCCGATGCTGCGTTCGAGCTCGTTCACTTCTGGCGGGTTCCTGAAGCGACGCGTGGAGACGAGCACTCCGATGTGGTGATCAAGACCGTGGGCGATTCCGTCAGGGAGCGCGGTCGCAAGCTGCTCGAGTCGTTCCAGAAGGACGCGCCGAACGCCTCGTTCTTGTCGGTTCAATCGTCCCCGGAGCGCGGAATCGCTCAGAAGCTAAGGGAGAACGATTACGACCTCGTCGTGGTGGGAAGCTACGGGCGCTCTAAGTTGAGACGTTGGTTTCTTGGAAGCGTCGCGGAGTACACGGCGAGGGCTGCGCCCTGCGCTGTCGCCGTAGCCCGACCCGACTGATCTCCCACGACCGAGGCTTCGCCTTGCCTCGCGGATCTGCCCCATGCGCACGACGGTGATAACGACCTGACCGTGGTCTGACGGATCCCCACAAAGTCATCCGATGAAAAGTCGCTGATGCTGTTGTCGAAATGTGAAGAGGCCGAAGGCCGGTGACGGCTTCACGCAGTTTGGGCGCGCCATGAGCGACCTCTATATCGACGTAATTTGCGCCAATACCCCGGCGGTCAAAGGCCGCGTCGAGCGGGCGCACCAGACGCTTCAAGACCGACCCGTCAAGGAGCTCCGCTCACGAGGTATCTCTACGATGGACGACGCGAATGCGTACTTGCCCGAGTCCATGCAAGACTACAATCGGCGCTTCGGACGGGCCGCACGAAACGACCACGATGCGCATCGGCCCTTGCTCGAGCGCGACTCGAGTACGAGGATGGCAGCGTGTCGATTCGATTTCAGGGCGTCGCCCTTGCGGCGCGCGACCGATTCGCCGGCAGGTTGCCAGCTCCGGGGCCCTGGATCGGGCGCGCCGCTCCAAGCCTACGGACCCCATCTCAAGCCGTCCGCCCGCTTGCCCGATAGAGACGTTCCCCCAGATTCATCTAGGAGTTGAGGCCGCCAAACGCCCTCCCCACTGCAGGTCCCCTGCCCCACCCTCCCCATTTGGAAGCGGACATGTGTGCTTAGCAGAACTACCGGACACCACCGCCCGGTTTGGACATCCGGAGCTGAGTGAGCATTCCCAGTGTCAGCGCCAACGTCCGTGTCTGTGCGAGCGGCAGGGCCCGCACTGCTTGCGCGCCTGCCTAGCCTCGACGCAGAATCTGCGGTTGCGGTTTTCCAATACCCTTCAGAAAACAAGCCCATTTGGGCTGGCACGTCGCGTGCTACTACATCAGCGGACTTGACGGTGCTCGATTGAGGTTGGGTCATGCATTACTTATTCGGATTTGCGGCGGTCTGCGCGCTGGGTTTGATTCCCCTGCTTGGATGCAGCAGCAGCGCGGAAGGGGCTGGCGCTCCGCCGTGCGACTCTGTGTGTGATGACTACAGCGATTGCACTCAAGAGAATTGCCCTTGCGCTGATCCAAGGCCCGTGGCTGACGGGACGCCGTGCGCAGGAGGCTTCTGTCAGACGGGGGTATGCGTGTTGAGCGGTACGGTGCTGCCGTGTACCGAGCAAGGCATTCGCAACGCCATCGGCCAAGGCACCGATGTTGCGTACAGGTTTGACTGCGATGGCACCGAGACGGTGGTCATCCGGGCGACAGTCAAAATCGAAGAAGACACCGTTCTCGATGGCGAGGCGAACTTGAGGGTCGACGGAGACGACGAGCACATCGTGTTTTGGGTGAGTCCAGGCGTGACGGCAGAGCTGCGGGGTTTCGCAGTAACGAGAGGCGACGTTGGCATTCTCAACGAGGGAAAGCTGACGTTGACGAACACCACGGTGTCTGGAAACGCCGGCGGGGGCATTGTGAGCGGCACCGTGGGTCCTGGTGGAGAGGAGTCCGGAACGCTAACACTGACGAACAGCACCGTGTCGGACAACGGGGCGGGCGGCATTGCGAACCTTTTTGGGCTCCTGACGGCGACGAACAGCACCGTGTCGGGGAACGACGGCCCCGGCATTCGAAACGCCCGCATGGCCGCGCTGACTAGCAGCACCGTGTCGGGTAATATCAGAGAAGGCATTGTCAATGTTGACGGGGCGGCGGCAATCACGCTGACCAACAGCTTGATCGATGACGAGTGCGGCGGTGGCGGCATCACCTCAGACGGCTACAACATTGAAAGCCCCGGAAACACCTGCGGCTTGGAAGTCGTCATCGACGACTTGAAGCTCGGAGCGCTCACTGACAACGGCGGATCTACCAAGACGCACGCACTCGAACCCGGCAGCCCTGCGATCAATCAGATTCCCCAAGAGGGCTGCGTCGATGCAGACAACGCGTCCTTAACGACCGATCAGCGCGGTCGGCCACGTCCGGAGACTGGAGGTTCGATGTGCGATGTGGGTTCGTTCGAATCGCAGTAGCCTCTGCTTTGATGCTTGTGCTGGTCGTATCGGCCGGTGACGCAAGGGCCCAGGACAGCGCTAAGGACTCTGCGAGCGTGATGCCGACGGAGCCCACAGCAGCTCCCGAGCGGCCCAGTTATCTGGAGTACCGCCGAAACGAGCTCAAGTATCTAGCGAAGCGATCGCGCACGGGGCTGATCAGTGGCTCTGCGGCGACGGCGGTCGGGGTGGCGTTCGTAGCACCAGCGATTGTGAGGGAGTGCGTGAGGATCACGTCCTCGCCCAGCGTGGATGACTTCCGATGCACCAACGCCGGAAAGGCATTGCTCGGCGTTGGCGCTCCGATCCTCATTGGCGGCGTCACGACCTTGCTGGTCACCGGGATCATGTTCGGGGTCAGAAAGGGCAAGATCCGAAGCATCGATGATCGACTGGTATATGAAAAATACCGGGCGGTGCATTGGGATCCCGCTCGCTCGGTCTTCGTGTTTTAGTCGATGGAACCCGCTCGTTCGAGATCGAGGATTTGCCCAAGCGTGTACTCCGAGATTTCATGTTCCACTTGGCCATGGTCCATCAGCATCTGGAAGCGCCCAGCCCAGGCGTTGGCACGGTATGAAGTATACGCGAGGTAGTCGTACGCATACAGGCCCCCAAAGCAACACATGTCGAACTCGTTGAACACTTGGACCTGCGCTCGGTTTGGGTGCGTCGCCATCAGGTAGAGCTCGAGGTAGTTCGGCGTGATTCGCTCCTCGTAGTCGCCAAGGGAACCGTACAGCTCGCGCAGGTAGTGCGGCCAGGATGCAGCTACCGGATAGCTGGCATCGATGCGCACGTCGATCCCTGCCATGAGAACCGTGGTCCATCCACCACCGGAGAGCCCCATCATGAAGCGGCGGGAGTATGAATAGGTCGCCTCGGCCCAGTTGAGCGCGACGACCACCGGATCGGCAAAATACCGAAGTGGATACTCTCGTACGCTGAGCTCGATGTGCTCGGAGGTCTCAAACGGGTGCGTGTTCATTCCCCGCATCGGCATCGAGAAGGCAAGCACCTGATAGCCCGCGTCGAGCAAAGCCAGGATCGTGTCCTCCCCCAAGTCGCGGAAGTCTCCGTCGTGCCCCTCATGATAAATCGCAAGGGCTCCGTTCCAGGAATCAGGGCGGATCAGGTAGGCAATGGAGGTGAGTTCGTCGGTCTCGACGGTGATCTGCTCG